>CAYSGT010000068.1:0-5751 GCA_964430805.1 Candidatus Woesearchaeota archaeon | reverse complement strand
CATTTTGCAAAGAGACCTTAAAAAGTTCATCATTATTTGTTTGAAAAATTCTGTTGGTTTCAACATTTTTTAATTGAGATATTGAAACATTTCCGTTACTTGTTCCATTAAAAGTAAATTCAACTTTAGAGTTGCCTAAAATTACATAATCCTGCCCCTCAGAATAATATAATGAACCTCCTAAATTCCCCCCTTCACCAGGAGACAAAACTACGCGATTATCTAAATAATAAAACAAAACAGCAGCAATTATTAAAAAAGAAACTATAACAAAAATAAGCTTAAAATAATTCCTCTTTCTCATAGATTATTGAGATTAATTAGTTTTATAAATTAGCTCTCTATTTCTCGCCCTTTCAATCAATCGCTTAAATCTTCTCTCTCGCTTCAGTAGCCTTATAACTAAAATCCCTACAAAAGTGATTCCTCCTAAAAGTACAATCAAGATTATCCAAAATACAAGCCTTATCTGAATATCATTGACAGCATTTTCAATTTCATTTCCTTCTTGCTCTTCTTCTAGGCTATAATTTCCTCCAGTTAATATAGGCGTGACATCAAGCTCGTTATTATCATTTCTTGTTGTACATCCTAAATCCTCTTCAAAGTCAACAAGTCGGTCTCCGTCATTATCAAGATTGTCAGAGCATTGAGCTGGCGAAATTCTAATCCCTCCGCCACCGCCTCCTCCGCCAGAGCTGCCACCACCGCCAGGACCAGGATTAGAAACAGCGGGCAGTTGATAAATTGTCAAGTTTGCTTGGTGTTGAACAAATGTAGTAAGAGACCTTGCAGTAACTCTAACATAATATTCTTGACCAAGGGAAATTCCTCCAATGTTTAGACTCATTACTGCTTGGCAGCTAGGATTTGGAACGCAGTTGCCGCTTCCAAATAATGTAGTGATGATTTCAGGAGAAGAAGATACTGTCAAATTGACAACCTCCGCAGCCATAAATGGAGAGCTTTCTATATCAATAGTTGTCTGTATTGAGGTACCTGGATTTACAGAAATGTTAGAATAGTTCAAGGTTAAAATGTAATTAAATGGTGAATTAACTGTTAATGGCAAGAAATTAGAAAGTTGGCTTGTATCTCCATCAATAAATTGAAACTCATAGCTAGCTCCAGGCATTCCAGCCAGAACATCAAATCTAATAAGAGTATTATTTATCCATGTACAATTTTTAAGATTAGGAGAGTCAGCATAACTGCAATAAGGAGATGCTGTCGAGCTGCCTACCCTGCGGTAAACCAATCCAAAATGAGGGCCTAAAGAGTTACCAGTCATAAAGACCGTTCTATTAACGTTATTCAAAACAATATTCGGGTTTAATGAACTAATGACTATAGAAGAGAAAGAGGTTGTTGCAGAAACAGTATTGGATTGTGACATTCCAGCGCTATTATTGGCAAATACCCTAAAGTCATAACTTGTCCCGCTAGTTAAGCCAGTAACATTATAGTTGGTGCTATTAATTGCTAAAGAAATAGAATTCCAAGATGTGGTGGAATTCAATTTGTATTGGACAATAAAGTTATTTTCATTATTAGAGTTATCTGTCCAATTCAGTCGAATACTTGTTTGAGATAAAGCTACAGCGACTAAGTTTGACGGAGCGTTTGGAACAGCCCAAGCAAGAGTAGTAGCATTAGCACTATTGGACCAACCGCTGCCACCGGCAGCATTAAATGAACGAACTCTGTATTGATAGTTTGTGCTTGAATTTAATCCATTATCTGTGTAGTTAATTGTATTAGGTAAAACGTTTACCAAAAAAGAGAAAGTACATGTAGGCAAAGTCACGCATCTCCAAATTGCGAATCCATTTTCATTATTAGAGTTATCTGTCCAATTAATCCTAATGCCAGTTGAATTCAAAGCAAATGCAGTCAAGCCGCTTGCAGGCGCTGGAAGCGTCTGGTTAGTGGTTCCTGTTGCACTATTAGACCAATTTGAAGACCCAGAAGTGAAGTTAACGGCCGCTACGCGGTATTGATAAGAAGTATCTGCAGTTAAGCCATTGTCTATAAAATTAACAGAATTAGCAGGCAGGTTAGATCCGGCGCTTACATTTGCAAAAGAACCGCTAGGCAATGTTCTTCTCTGAACAATAAAGTAATTCTCATTAGTGCTGTTATCTATCCAGTTCAATCTTATGCTTGTAGAATTCAAAGCAAATGCCGCTAAATTTAGGGGGGCATTTGGAATAATTAGATTTGCAGTTACATTAAGAGAATACATAATCTGTCGAATAATGCTTCCGCTTGTTCCAGTTATTGCCGTCTGCCTATTTGTAACTATCTGTGCTCCGCTAGAAGCCATCAAAGTCATAGTGGAGGTGCAAGGAATTCCAGAAACAGGCGTGCAAGAAGTCGGATTAAAAGAAGCAGTCACGCCAGTAGGTAAATTTGAAGCAGAAAACGAAACAGCGCTAAAAGTACCAGAAACATGTGTAGCCGTTACTGTAGAAAGCACCGAGTTACCTGGAGAAACACTTCCAAAAGCAGGATTAACAGAAACACCAAAATCAAAACCTCCGCTAGTTCCCATAACTGCCTGAATTTCAGACAAAGTCAAAGCCCTATTGTAAATTCTAACATCATCAATTGATCCGTTCATCCAGTCCCAGTCTGTTCCAGATAAAGGAGGCCACGAACCGATATGCAAATTCCCATTATTAATAGGGGCATTTGGTATCCCAGTCACAGTTTGTTCCAAAACACCATTAACGTAAATTGTCAAAGCTCCTGCGTTCCAACTGCATGCAACATGATAGTAATTGTTATCTGCCAGTACAATAGTGGATGTAGCAAAATTACCTCCACCAACTCTACACGTAAATCTACTTCCGGGAGTTAGTTCCATTTCATATGCATGAATAGGAATATTGCCTTTTGCTATAATTCCGTGCCATTTTGAGCTGTCTTTTTTCACCCATGCCATAATTGTCCCTTGAGTGGTTAAATCTAGCAAATTATTATCTGTGACAGTTATTTCATCATTTATCCCATCAAAATCATAAGCCCCATTCAGCTGTCCTCCAGCAGCCAAATAACTAGGACATGCGCCAGTTGTGCAAGTTCCATGCAAACCATATATTGAAGAATCAATAGCATTATCTGTTGGAGAAACAGTATCATCAAATTTCCAATGCCCTGCTAAAGTTGGATCTCCTTGCTGACAAGTAATACTACAACAAATTCCGCTTCCCGAATGCACAAGAGAAGTTCCAGGACAATAATATTCAGCAGAACAAATATTTCCACTTTGTGCAGAACAACTAGGAGCAACAGGAACATTAACAGTTAAAAGAGGGTTAGAATAAGCAGAGTTTCCCCCAGAATTGAAAGCTCTCACTCGATAATAATAAGTAGTAGAATGAGAAACTGTGGAATCTGTAAAAGTGTTATCATTAGCTCCATTAGTTCCAACCTGTGTAAATCCAGAAGTTGGAGATAAGCTTCTCTCGATATAAAATCCATCTTCATTATTACTAACATCCGTCCAAGTCAAGTTAACTTGAGAGTAAGTCAGACCACTAACCTGCAAACCAGATGGGGCAGCAGGAGCAGGAGGAAGAACATTTATTGACCTAATACCACTTACTTGATTATCAAAATTATGGATTCTAAATCTTTGAATCCCCATACTTTCAGCAAAATAATCTTCCCAAATCAGCAGATTATTACTAACATATCCAGAAACCCTATTTTCACAATAAAGAGAGGCATTGCATATTTGAATAATAGAATTAGAATCGAAATTAAATCCATTAAAACTAAGGTTAATTGTTGCTCCAACATTTATTGTAGGAGGAGTTATACTATTCAAAATAGGACCAGTTCCTACAAATCTGGGCAAAAACGCCCATTGAGGATTCTCTTGTCGTTTCAGACTCCAGCTAGGTTCTGCACTAGCAACACCAAAAATCCAATTCCAAGCCTGCTCACCAGATGGAACACTAGTCAGATGAGAAACTGCTCCCATAACCATTATAGTATAGCCATGATTAGGATTTCCAAAATGACTTAAGAAATTATCGCGCACAGTCAGCAAATAAGAAGAAAGAAATTGATTACGAATACTCTCGTAAGTCGAATAGTAAGAATTAGCAGGAATATTAAATATTGGGGTTCTATATTCTGAAACTAGATACTTAATAGTATCCTCAGGATTATTTAAGTAACCAGTAATATACTCACCGAGATAATTCTTTAATGGCTCTGTTGCATAACCTAATTCTTCCAAATGTCCAAGCGCATAAACTAATATTGCTTGTTGCCAGGTTAAATCAATAGCATAATCGGCTGAAGTTGTTGACACATTAACATAATATCCAGTTAAACCACGGCCCATATGATGCAATACAGGAGGATTTGTAGTTCCACCCATCCAATGACCTAAAGGGGCACCCCTTCCAATTATATCCCTTCCCCAAAGCCACATAGAATTATTTTCATAATCCGTTCCAGTAATTCTAAATAAACCTTCTTTTGAAGCAATGAATTCTTGAGTAAGTAAATTAAAGTGGCTTTTTTCTACACTATTATCTGGAGAAATATAGGCTGTTCGTGCCCTTATAGGCAAGCATCTTGCCATTCCCCTAACTTGAACCGCTCCCTCGTTTAAATCTCCCTCTCTTCCTGTTGGCCCCCTACTATTTCCATAATTGCCATAACCATTAGTTAAAGAACCATAAGATGACCAAAACCAAAGTTCTTCAAGATACCAATAATCTCCAGACAGAGCATATTGTATTGAATAAGGATCTGGAATATGGGCACAGTCTGGTTTCCAAGAATTTGTAGCCCACAATCCAACAATGCTAACATTATCCGGAGAGCTATCGGCATTTAAGAATCTAAAAGTGGGGCGAGCATTTGTAGACAAAATTTTTCCTGTTGCATTAAACGTATTTGAACGATCAAAAAATCTCCCCGTAGAACCCTCTCGTAAATGAACGGGCCAAGCAGCAGCCAAATCTGCCATCCCAGAATTCATTTTTGCAAAGCGAGAATCGCCTGTAAAGAGCCAGTAAACACTCCACCGAGGCCAAGGACCAAGTTCATCTCTACCTCCAGAAGTACCCATTTCAAGAACGTAACTTGCAGGATCATACAAATCTTTTGCAACATTAAGCCATTTCGAATTATAATAATTAGTTAAAATAATCGGAGGAATCACTATACCGGTATCATAATTTGAAATAAACCCCGTCTCTTTGAGATACGCAAGATTATGATTAATGTCTACGCTTGAAGGTTCGCCGCCAATCCAAAATTCTTTAGTCCATCTAGTAGCAAGATAATGATATAGATTATTTTTAGTATAAACGGTCTGAGGATTGGAATTCCCCAAAGTAAGAGAAAGATCGTATTGCATATCTTGCAAAGCTTCTGAGTTTGCTACTTCGCCGATATATCTTACCCTAACTTTATTAGCTCCGGGAAAAAATGTTGCAAGAAATATAGGCCTAAAAGACTTATAAGAATCAAAGCCAATATCATACTTCCTTAAATTAGAATGATCTGCAAGTATAATCGAAGTTGACTCGGAACCCTGTAACCAATATTCAAAAGTATTATTTGATAGCATATTTCTTGCAGAAGAGCTGACAGTTACACCATTAGTTAGAGAGATCCTAGCATCAAAATTATATTGAGAACCAAGCATACTGCTCTGCGTTAAAAACCCTTGATTATTCCCAGTCTGTTGATTCTGAAAAGTAGCAATAACTTGTTGATTAG
>CAYSGT010000067.1:2794-5853 GCA_964430805.1 Candidatus Woesearchaeota archaeon | reverse complement strand
TGCATCAGGCATGATTTATTTCAATAATGGCACTGCTGTGAGCAGTCTTGGTAATATTTCCGGTGGGGGAACGGCGGGGTATATTCCGCAATGGGCAACTGGTTCTACACTTAATAATTCTGTGATTTATACTAGTGGGGGGAATGTTGGGATAGGTACTACGGTACCTAGACAAGCATTAGATGTAAATGGTTCAATAACTGGTGGTTTAGTTAATCAAAGTTTTAAAAATATAATGTCTAATGGTGGTGTGGAAAGTGGAGGTTTTGAAGGATGGACTGATTCAGCTAGTAATGAGTCAATTACGAGTTCTGAGAGAAAAGATGGGGCTTATGGAATAGCAATAATTGGTCCAAATAATTATTGCAATAATTATATTTATCAAGATATTCCTGTCAAAAATAATACTTATTATTCTATGACTGGTTGGATTAAAACTAATGCGGCTGGAGGAGTTAACGATGTTGGCGGTGGATATGCTACATTATGGATGACTAATACTACATGGAGTGGTTTGACTTCAAATTACTTAGGAAATGTTAATGCATGGACTTATGAAAAAATTGAAAATTTTTATAGTGGGAATAATACTGTTTTGCGTTTTGGAGTTTCTGTTCAACATTGTGGATATCATGCAACAGAAAATCCTGCTGGAGGACCTGGAGGAAGTTTCTATTTTGATAATATTATGGTTGTTGAAGGACCAGCTTCAATAAACTTTAACGAAAAATATATTGGAGATAGCGGGAATCAATCTATTTTTGGCAGATTAGGCATAGGCACAATGGCATCTAGCTACGCTCTTGAAATTAACAATAATACTAAAGGTTTGAATGTAAGTAATAATTTATTTGTTAATTCTACTAATGTTGGGATTGGGACTGCGAATCCAACAGTAGCACTTACAATTATGCGTAGCGGAGCTATTGCAAGTTGGTGGAAAAATTCTACAAATCGTTATGGGATGATTGGTAGTGGTGGGGGGGTTGTCACAGGGGGAGGAGATTTAGATTTTGGTATTCAAGCTGATAACAATTTGCTCTTTTCTACAAATACAGTTGTAGAACGAATGCGCTTGACTTCAACTGGCAACGTCGGTATCGGCACAACCACACCATCAAATAAACTTGATGTTCGCGGAGAGATCAATGCATCTGGAGATATTTACTTTAATAATGGCACTAAAGTTGGATTGGGTAACTTGAGCGGCGGAGGGACTGCAGGGTATTTGGCTCAGTGGAGTGGGACTTCTACACTTAATAATTCGGGGATTTATTATGCCGGTGGTAGGGTGGGAATTGGGACAACGAGCCCTCAAGATTCTATAGAGATTAATGGTTCGGATAATGGGATTAGATTTAATAGTAATTTACCTGTTGCAACGGCATATAATCGTTATTTAGATTGGTGGGATAATTCTGAAGAGGTTGCTAAAATAGGAATTACTGGTACGAGTGGAATTGATGAGGGCCAATTAGATATCAGCACATTTCTTTTGACTGGTTTGGATAGTCCTGATATTGTTTTTTCTACATCCTCTGTTGAGCGCATGAGAATCGCTGGAGCGAGTGGGTTTGTAGGGATAGGAACAACTGTTCCTTCTGGCACTTTAACAGTTAATTCATCAAATGGCGCTGGTTCATTAAGAGTTTATAATACAACAAATAGTGAACATTTCTTTGTTAATGGGACGACGGGGAATGTGGGGATAGGGACTAGCACACCTACTGCAAAATTAGAAGTTACTGGTAGTACTATACTTAATGGGAATGTATTTACTAATGCCGGGACTAGAGGATTTTGGATAGATAATTTAGATTCATATAATTATGGTATTGGAAGATCTGGTGCGTCTAGTTCAGATAATCTTGAACTTAGGGCTCAAGGTATTAGAATAGTTATCAATGGGAGTACGGGCAATGTAGGTATTGGAACAACTACACCATCAAACAAACTTGATGTTCGTGGTGTTATCAATGCATCAGGCATGATTTATTTCAATAATGGCACTGCTGTGAGCAGTCTTGGTAATCTTTCCGGAGGGGGGACTGCTGGGTATATTCCACAATGGGCAACTGGGAGCACATTGAATAATTCTGTGATTTACCAGAATGGGAGTAATTTAAGCATTGGCAGTACAGATCCTAAAGATACTCTTGAATTGTATGGGCTGTTTAAAAATATTAGGTTTAATAATCCTACTAATGTAGCTTCTGGCGGGAGAAATGGAGGTAATTATCTGAGGTGGATTATAGAGGGTTCCACTATTGAGTCTGCAAGAATTGGCTTTGAAGCTGGTCTTGACTTATTGAATATAAGCACGATGGGGGGAGCATTTCCTATCATTCTTTCAACTAATTCTGTTGAACGTATGAGAATTACAGGTACTGGACTTGTGGGGATTGGAACTCCTGCTCCTATTTCTGCTCTTCACGTTAATGGAACAGCTGGAGGGTTTACTGTTGATGTTGCGGGTAGTATGCCTACACTTAATACGACGATGGGGAAGAATATGACTATTACTTCTCACGGCGGCAGTGTGATTATACAGCTTGGTTGATTACATCTTTCGTTTCCATATGGAAACGAAAGGTTTAAATATAAGTTTCCATATGGAAACCTATGAATGAAGTAAATGATATTTTGATGATTTTAAATGGTTGGTGGAAAGACCATTCGGTTAGTGAGTCTCTTGTAAGAGAACATAAGAGGCACGATTTTGATAGAATTGTCCAAATGATCAATTATCGCCCGACAATTATATTGTCTGGTTTGAGGAGAGTTGGAAAAACAACAATCCTTTATCAAATTATAGCTATGCTATTAAAAAATGTTAATCCTAAAAATATTGTTTTTTTTAGTTTTGATAAGAAAGCCAGTGAAATAACTGAAATATTAGAGTCTTATCAGGAAATAACGAATATTGATTGGAAAAAAGAAAGTATTTTTAAAAGAATTAATAATAGACAACCCCCAAACTATAACACCATAGCATGTATATTTTTTGAAAATATAAATAAACATTTTGGTTGGAATGGCCAACATGCAGAAAATGGTGG
>CAYSGT010000067.1:0-2784 GCA_964430805.1 Candidatus Woesearchaeota archaeon | reverse complement strand
CAAAACTTGAAGATTGGGCGGTCAAACTAAAACTAATTTATGATTCATTTCCAAATATAAAATTTTTTGTTTCATCCTCAAGCAGTTTGAATATTGAAGAAGAGGCAGTCAAAAATCTTGCTGGAAGATATTTTATTATGAACTTAAAACCTTTATCTTTTCAAGAATTTTTAGAACTTAAAAATAAAAAAGAACTTGTAAAAAACCCAGTCTTATTTTGCGATGAAATAAAAAAAGAATTTAAGAAATATTTGTTAAGAGGGTTTCCAGAGATAGTTGAATGGGAAGATGAGTTATTAATAAAAGACTATTTAAGAACCACCATTTTAGATAAAATTGTAAGCTCGGATTTGCCCAGCAGATTCAAGAATGTTAATAAGGGTTTTCTTTTAGATCTTTTAAAAATGTTTTATGCTGAACCTGGAATGTATTTAGATTATGATCACTTATCAAAGGATCTAAAAGTAAGCAAGAAAAATCTTCTAAAGCATATTTATTATCTTGAATATTCTTATCTAATAAGGATTGTAAGGAATTTTAGGGTCAGTACTTTGTCGTCTGTCAGAAAGCTACAGAGAGCATATGCTTATTGGTGGACGCTGGCATATTGTTACAGCGATAATAATGATAAAATATATGAGAACATTATAGCGAGTTACTATGATGCTAAAAACTATTGGAGAAAGGATAATAAAGAAATTGACTTTATTATTCTAAAAGATAAAAATATGATTCCTGTGGAAGTAAAAAATAAAGACAATCTAAATAATCATGACACAAAAAACATGATTTATTTTCTAAAAAAATATAACTTGAAAGAAGGATATATAATTTATAATGGGGAAGAGGAAGAAGAGATAATTGATGCATTTAAAATAAAAAAAATTCCTTTCTGGAAGGCTCTATTGTTTCCTTTCTGAATAAATTAGATATCTTTTGTTTATAATTTTCACGTTAATGGAACAGCTGGAGGGTTTACTGTTGATGTTGCGGGTAGTATGCCTACACTTAATACGACGATGGGGAAGAATATCAAAAAGTCCTTCTCGTGACGTAGTGGGGACTTTTGGATGCTCAAAGTGCTACGGTTGAATTCAAGCACTTTGACATGACTATTACTTCTCACGGCGGCAGTGTGATTATACAGCTTGGTTAGATTTACTAAGTGATACAAAAAATGTAACACTTACTAGATTAAGTGATACAAAAAATGTAACACTTAGAAACATTTAAATAGAGGTATAGGCTCAAGAAGGTATGAATAAAGAAGAATTGTTTTTTACTTTGTTTTCTCAACAGAAGCAGTTTGAAGAAGAGAAGCCTACATTAGAAAGGGAAATTGTTCCTAAAGTGTTGGATCTTATGAAATTAAATTTGCCATTAATTGTAACAGGAGTTAGAAGATGCGGGAAATCCTATTTACTCAGAATAATAAAAGAGGAATTAGGGTTAAACGAAAAAGAATATTTGTATATAAATTTTAATGATGATCGGTTTGTTAATTTTGAGGCAGAAGATTTTCAAAAAATAATTGATTTTTTAAATGAACAAAAATATAAAGAAAAATGTTTTTTGTTTATAGATGAGATTCAAGAAGTTAATAACTGGGAAAAATGGGTAGATCGTATAAAGGAAAACTACCATATAATTATAACTGGATCAAATTCTAAGTTGTTAAGCAGCGAAATTTCTACAATATTAACTGGAAGGTCTCTGAATATTTGGCTGACTCCTCTTAGCTTTCGAGAATTTGTCAAAGCAAGAAAAGTTAATTTAAAAGACTGGAAAATTGATTCTAAAAAACAATCCATTATAAGAGCAGAATTTAATGATTATTTGGTGCATGGTGGTTTTCCAAAGAGATTTGTCACCGGAAATGATCTAATATTAAAAGAGTTATATGAACAAATTTTATATAGAGATGTTTCTGACAGATTTACAAAAACTCAAACTAAATCTATAAAAGAAATTTCTATAAATTTATTGTCTAATCCTTCGAGTTTAGTAAGCATAAGAAAAACCTCTGCAATGAGCGAGATAACGAATCTTGGCACTGTAAAATCCATATTAGATGCTTTCGAGAATTCATTTTTATTCTTTTTTGTAAATAAATTTGATTCATCAATCAAGAAACAGATACAAAATCCTCGAAAAGTTTATTGTATTGATAATGGCTTTTCAGTATCTCTTGGATTTAGGATGTCTGAAGATAAAGGCAAATTACTCGAGAATGTTGTTGCAATAGAATTGAAGAGAAGAGAAAAAGAGATATTTTATTATTCTGAAAAAAATGAGTGTGACTTTGTGGCAAGGAATGGCAATTTAATAATCGAAGCTATTCAAGTTTGTTATGATTTAAATGATAAAAATAAAGAAAGAGAAATAAAAGGGTTATTTGAAGCAATGGAAAAATTTAAATTAAATAAAGGTTTTATCCTTACGTTGGATTTAGCAGATGAATTTAAGTTTGAAAATAAGAAAATAATAGTATTGCCTGTGTGGAAATGGCTGCTTGAGTGAATTTGGTTAATGGAACGGCGGACGGGCTTTTGATACGGCGGGGTTGATTGAGGGGGTTTAATGAAAGTTTGCATAAGTTTTCACTAGTCAGAGATAAATTTATATATCCTTAAATTGAGACATTTTTATGGTTTTATCGAGTAGATCTGTAATTTGGAGAGGGTTTTTTCTAGCTGTTGCTTTGATATTTTTAGTTTTTATTGGTGATGTAGGAGCTAGGTCTAAAGTGGTTGCCAATATAAATCCGGTTCAGGTACCTATTTT
>CAYSGT010000066.1:668-5860 GCA_964430805.1 Candidatus Woesearchaeota archaeon | reverse complement strand
ATACAATATATATTATATTATATATAAAACTTTAAAAAAGAAAAATTAAAAAAACAAACCAAAACCTTTCCTTTTAAACTTACTTACTAATTCCACACGAAATCAAGGGGACAGGGGGTAAAATTAGAAAATACCCAAAATTTAATAATTAAACGAACTTAAAAACAACATTCCACAAATCAAAGCACACCCAATATGCACAACTTGACATAATAATCTTTAAATACTTCCTTCTAATAACTCAATCATGAATCTTAATAAAAAACCTTTGCGAGAATTTATAGGCAAGCCAATTGTAACAAAAGAAGGCAAGCGTCTAGGGTTGGTAAAAGATATAACTTTTGAAACACGCACAGGAGAATTAATCCAATTATTAATAAAAGATCAAACTCCCTTTCTAAAAATTTTAAATATAGAAACAAACACATCCAAAGAATCAGTAATCCCTTACAACGCAATCATTGCAGTCGCAGATTTTATAGTTGTCTCTGAAGAAGATTTAATTTAGTGAATCTCAGGATTTTTCTCTTTACCAAATAGCAATTGATAAGGATACCCCTTATAATTCAATTCTATTTTCCCACAACCTCTTTCTTTTAAGAAGTTTATCATCTCCTTTGCTATTCTTTCAGGATCTTCTCCTTTAGTTTTGCCTTTGAATTCAATTTCTACAAAGTTGCCCAAGCCTTTGACAGAATCCAAGGCTATCTCATAATCTTTATACATCCAAGTTTTGCGAGTTTTCTCAACAGTGACAAGCATTTTCATATTCAATGCCTCGAAGATTTTTCTTAGAGTATCTATATTTTCAACTTTTGATTCATATTCATCCGCGTGATAGCTTTTTCCTTCATTATTATAATGCCAATTTTTGTAGTTTATCGTATATGTTCCGTTAGCATTTCTAAGTCTCAACCATTCCTTAACCGGGTCTGCCCCCAAAAAATCCTTGTGAGCAGGCGAGAAATACTCATCAACCTGGTGCTTTTCGGATTGAAAATCTCCACTTTTACCTAAAAATTCAATCAATTCCTTATAATCTTCAATTTCAACTTGTATCTCGATTTCTACATCATCAAGATTACCCATGCTCTTCCCAGATTATTCCTCTATAAATGAATATCTGTTTGAAATAACAATCTTTAAAAAGCATTCATTACACCTCACAACATGAAAGTTATAGGCTTTAATTTAGAAACTATTAACGCAAGTAAGGCCCGAGAATTTAAACGGTCTAACATAAGTACAGAGATTAATTTTAGTAATGTAGATAAATCAAAAATAGATGTTTTGAAAGATAATGAATCTATCAAACTAAGCTTCAAATTTGCAGTTACTTATAAAGATCCAGATAACGAAAAAGCAGAATTAAAAAATGAAATTTCTATAACTGGCTCATTGCTGTTAATGGTAACTAAAGACGAAGCAAAAGAATTTCTTAAATCTTGGAAGAATAAAGAAATTCCAAAGGATAAAATGCTTCCATTATATTGAGAAAGTGCTCCGTAAAGGCCCTCCAACTAGAGGAGGAGTTAGGCCTTCAGTTGCATATTCCATTCCCACAGATTAAAGGCAACCCCCAACAAACCCAGAAGTAAGTATAAAAATACCTTCTATTAACAAAGAGTATGCCTGCCATCTCAAAAAAGAAACGTTCTAAAATTTCAGAACAAATTCTATCGCATCTTTATAATATCTCTCCCAACGCCGCGTTCACAGTAAAAATAGCGGAGGAAATTATAAGGGATGAGGAGTTTACAAAATCTCTTTTAGAAGAATTAGAAAAAAGTAAGCTTGTAGTCAGAGTCACAAAGGGCCCAAAAGGCCAAGAATACTCTCGCTGGGAGCGTTGGCGCCTATCTAACGCGGCCTTTGATGCCTATAAGAAATTAAATTAATTTTGATTTCCTTCCTTAAACCGATTCTCTCTTAATTGATCAGCTAGTGTCTGATAAATAAAATCTGCACATCCTCCAGCAGAACCAAGCAAGCATCTTAATATATTCTCTTGACTTTGTTCTAAAGTTGTAAGGTAAGCTGCATGAGTTTCAGCCATTTTCTAGGGACATAAGGAGCAATATATCCATCCTCACTCATAGTTTAATTCCTCCAAGTAGATCTATGTCTTCTTGTCTTTTCTTTAGAAGAGAATAAACGTTTCTAACGCCTAGTTCTCCAACTATTTCTAGACTTAACTTATTTTTTTTCATTCTTGCATTTAATTCACATTCATCCCTATCTGAATTAGGTTTGATATCTCTAGAAGCTCTTTTTGCTTCCCTTTTAATGATTTCAGCAAGTATGTAATCTCTAGATTCTATAAATCCAATTGAAATGTTTTCACCTTCCTCTATTCGATAATTCCAATCTCTTTGATCTAATGGAAATATTCTTTCTTTTAGTAAGGTAGCTAATTGTTCAAGGCTATCTGTTTGAGGATGAGTAGCTGCAAGAGTAAGCCAGTCATACATTCTTCTAGAACCAAGAAGATATTCAGTGTATACCTGGGCTGCGAAAAATTCTTCTAAGCATGAAGAAATAGTTATTCTTCTAGATAAATCAGTAAGTCTTACTTCATTTAATCTTCGAAATTCATTTACGATAGGGTCAACATATTTTCTTTCTAGAGAGTCAGCTAAATTCTCTAATGCCGGTCCAAGATCTGGTCCAACATATCTATCTATCATTCCAGTAAGTATTGGTAGTTCCATAAAAATCTGTCAAAACTTCAATATATAAAACCTTATATCCTCAAACAATTTAAATTTCTCATGTCAGACCCTCTAAAAGAAGCATTCTCTAAGGTTCGTCAAGATATGGACTACTTATATTCAGAATTAGAAGAAATAAAGCAATTATTATACGAACTTTACCATCAATCAAACCAACCAACAAACCAACAGATAACTCCAACACCTAAAACGAACCTTCCAACAGAAGACTTGCCTCAAAAAGCCTTAATGCCTGAAAAAACAAGCTTTTCCACTGGAAACGAAGGGGTTCCAACAAACCAACCAACAAACCAACCAACAAACCAACACCCCATTATTTCCACTCCAACACACACAATAAGTTCGGTTAATGACCCAATCAACAACCTAAGGAGAGTTTCAGAGATTCTGTCAACTCTCGATGACTTAAAGAAAGAAGTTCGTTTAAAATTTAAAAGACTCACAGAGCAGGAAATGCTAATTTATAATACGATCTATCAGCTAGAAGATCAAGGATTTATGGTGGATTATGCTATTTTAGCGCAGAAAACAGGCCTTACAGAGATCTCAATTAGAGATTATGTAAGAAAGATCCTTCAGAAACAGATACCTTTAATAAAATCCAAGGAATCAAATAAGAAAGTAATTCTTTCAATTCCTTCTGATCTCAAAAGAATCGCGTCGATAAACACAATTAATCAATTAAGAAATCTTTAGAGTATTGTCTTTAAATTTAAATTCTGTATGCCCTCAATCTTTACTAACTTTTTTATCCCATCCTCTTACAGTTTAACTTATAAAAACGGTCCACCGAATACTTTTATTGTTCTCACTATTTGGTCTATCGGGCCTTAAAATCTGCAAAAACTTGCTTTTTAAGGCTTATTAACCTTTTTACCTTTATTCACTCTCTTTTACTCAATTGCCAAATCAGACTCTATGCTCTCGACACGGCAAAAAGCCCTCACCTTTGTCTCACTTTTGAACATTTTTTATTAAATCCCCTTTTTCCCTCACTTTTTCCCTCAAATTATGCTTTCTGATGGTAATCTCTTGTATTTTTTCTTATCCTTAACTCTCACTTTTGCGTATTTCTCTAGTTTGTTGCGAACTTCTTCACTCACAAATAGCCTTTTCTTTCCATTGGGTTCGGTTAATTCCTGTATTAACCCCTCACTTTTCTGCTTTATTGCATTTATTTGGCCTCTAACCGTAGCCCTCTCTTTGCCTAAAAGACGAGCAATATCCTCGTAACTCAGCTTTAATTCTGTGTTCATCAATGTAAAAACAATAAGTCTTTCATTACTGCTTAACCCCTCTAAAATATCATGAAAATTGCCTGTTTGAACAGCTGTTTGAACAGGTTCTTGAACAGCATAAACAGCCTCCTGTTTATCATAAACAGCCGTTTTTTTAAACACCTGTTTATGTTCTTGAGCTAAATTCATAAGAGACACAGCTTCTTTAAGCCCATCAACATCATCTTTTATCGTCGACAATTCTCTCTTTAGGTCATTTAACAAATCAAACAGCTGTTTATCGCTGTTGTTTAGGTGTTTAACCCACTTACTAACGCCTTCAAAGTCTTTTCTCACTTCAGAAAAACTCTTTCTTGTCTCATTTTCTAACTTCCTCACTTTATTAGAACTTCCAAACAACCCAAACATATTAACTTATATACGTCATTAGTATATAAATCTTATGCTTTTTTGTGTCTCACAGTAGCAAAAACAAACAGCCTTAAACAGCCATTAAACACCCCTACTATCAAAACAAACAGCTGTTTAAACAGCAAACAACAGCTGTTTAAATTTTTACACACTTAAACACTCCTCTAAAAAATCGGCAAAAAACATTAAAACCGAGGCCAAAAATGTAAAACTATTTAAACAGACTTCGCCTCTTCTGAACATCCTTTATTTGAGGTGAAAGGAGGTTGAAAATGAACGCATTTGAGTGGGTAACAAGGATTCTTGTAATCATCGGCGCCATTAACTGGGGCCTTGTAGGAGCATTCGACTGGAACTTAGTCGGGGCAATATTTGGTGCAGGAACATTTACAAGCATTATCTATATCTTGGTGGGTTTAGCAGGAATCTGGGAGATAATTGCTTTATTTAGAAAGTAATTTTTCCAAAATCTTTTATTTTATTTTTTATTTGTCTTCTATAATATAAAGTTATATAAACAACCCAAACTTCAAACAAATATCTTTCAAAAGAAATGAAAGGAGGTTAAAATGGGAGCACAAACAACATGGGCCTGGATTGCTGGAATAGTATTGGTTCTTGTAGGACTTTGGGGATTCTTTACTCAACCTATTCTAGGTATATTTGCAGTAAACTCACTCCACAATATTATTCATCTGGTAACTGGATTACTCTTTATCTGGGCAGCTACTAAAGGGCCAGCTAAGACATTCAATGTCTGGCTTGGAATAATCTATTTACTAGTGGCTGTTATTGGATTCTTTGGAGGTTT
>CAYSGT010000066.1:0-658 GCA_964430805.1 Candidatus Woesearchaeota archaeon | reverse complement strand
TTCTTAGCAGTAATGGGAGGTAATGATCCAGACAACTGGTTACACCTAGTATTAGGATTAGTTTCTTTGATAGTAGGATTATCCGCTAAAAATTAAACAGATCCTTTTTTTATTTTATTTTTTAAATTTTTATCCTATTTTTAATAAGATTTGCCTCCATAAGGGTGAGGCCGAAGGCCGAACGTGCGCCGGCATAGCAAACAGGCATAAACAGCTGTTTAAAACATATCAGCGTCGATAAAACCGCTGTTTAAAACACGTGTTTAGGTTGTTTAAACACCTAGTTGTAACCAATGAACAACATAGGATTATATAATTCAATTACTTAAACAAACTATGGCCTTAACTTTTGCTGTTTCAGGCATCGTCGCCCTCCTCTTTGGTATCTTAATCCTTATCTGGCCAAGAGCCCTAAATTATTTCGTAGCGATCTACCTAATAATAATCGGCCTTCTTCAAATCTTTAACGTTTAACAATTAAGAATATTTAAAAGTAAAGTCGATTTAATTAGATCATGAAATCTGAACTTATTGAAAAACTTTCTCTCCTCTCAACAGGTGCATTCGGTCTCGTAGCCGCCTTAGCTTGGAACGAAGCTATTCAAAAAATCTTTAAAGACCTTTTCGGAGAAAGAAGTTCACTAATTGCAATGCTTTC
>CAYSGT010000065.1:0-5873 GCA_964430805.1 Candidatus Woesearchaeota archaeon | reverse complement strand
GAAATGTTGCACAACAAAAGAAAAACTCAGTTACCGTCGATAGAATCGACTGTATCTAAGTATGAATTTCGGTTGCGTAACATCTACTGTCTCCGAGCTTTGCCGTCTTTAAAAAGCTTTCGCCCAAAGCCTTTAGGGATTATTCGCTAATTTTTGCTACTTTAATCAGTAACTCATTTTTATAAATAATCCAATCTTCAGTCTTAGATGAAAAGAAGTTTACTTGCTCTGGCTCTTTTAGGGTTAACTGGTTGCAGCCCAGAGGATAAATTAGTCAAAAGAACAGAACAGCAGCATTCAGTACAGCATTATCAGCCAATAGATACACAAAGATTATTTTATGATGTAGTCAATTGGGCTGGCGACGGTAGTTTAGACAGAAATGAAAGAATCGAAATTTTAAGAGCATGTGGTTATCAAATAAAAACCCGCTGTTGCTGGAGGGGATGGGCTAGTTACATATGGAATGGCAAGGAGTGGCAATGGTTCGAGAATAACATTCATGATTTTCCAATTGGAGCAAAAGAAGTAGAAAGATTTCTTCTAAGCTATGCCACCAAGCCCTAAAATAATTATTTCTTTTTAGCTTCAAGCTCGGCTACATGTTTTTCAAATTTGGCGTAAGGAATTGTCCCAAGATATGAGCCTTGAGTGATATTAAATCCCCCTCCACATTTCATAAGTTACACCGGTAAAAAGAATTCCAGCTAATGCGCTTGCAGCCAACTTCTCTGTAAGGTCAAAATAGCCCATGATATTATCTGTTTTAGAATTATTTAAGTATTGTGCTCTTGGAATTAATTAATGAGTATACTCCAGAGCCCCTCTAGTTGGGTGAAGCTGATAACAAAATAAAAGATTTGAAGTTCTGATAATGTTCATGAGCTCAAGGGTACTTACTCTTACCTGATACTCCACAGCTTGCTGTGGGGGCTCATTAATAAGCAAGAATTTAAACCTCTTCACCCGTACAAGTTATATGAAAAACAAAACCCAAATACTTTTAATCCATGGAGGAATGACTTTCAAGAATAAAAAAGATTATTTTGATTATCTAAAGAATCGTCCGGTCTCTCTCGAAAAGAAGATAAGATGGGGCGACGATTATCTAGACAAAGAGCTGGGTAAAAACTTCCAAATAATAAGGCCAAGAATGCCTCTGCAGGATAATGCAAAATACAATGATTGGAAAATTTGGTTCGAAAGATTTATTCCTTATTTAAGAAATAATGTAATTTTAATTGGTGCCTCTTTAGGAGGGGTCTTTTTAGCCAAGTACTTATCAGAAAATAAATTTCCAAAAAAGATTTTAGCAATATATCTGATTTGTTCTCCCTATGACAACACTTTGGAAGGGGAGGATTTAGTAGGGGGGTTTAAGCTTAAATCAGATTTGTCTTTGATTGAGAAGAATTGCAAAAATACGCGCCTTCTTTTTTCTAAAGATGATACTACTGTTCCAGTAGCCCACGCAGAAAAATATAGAAAGAAACTGAAAAACTCAAAGATTATTATATATGAAAGTAAAAATGGGCATTTTAACATACCAAAATTCCCCGAAATTATAAGGATGATAAAAGAAGACAGAAAGTTTTTGTAATATTCCAAGTGCCAATCTTTAAAAACCCCCTATTTTTCCGTTTGTCCTATGAAAACAACCGAAAATCAATATGGGAGAAGTGTCTCTTTGCACTTTGTAGCTCCAGATTACGAAGGATTCTTAGAAGTAGGGAGAGTTTCAGGAACAGTATTTAGTAGAGGATTGATAAGAACAAGAGGGCAAGAAGTTCTAGAAGCTCTAGGTCTTAGGGAAAGGAAAACCTGTCAGGTAGTTCCAGAATATTTTTTAAGGCGCTGTGAAGAAGAATTATCAAGTGCAGACACACTATATAAAAAGTCAGAACAATTATTGAAAAGAATTAAGCGAGCAGGATAAAACCAAAATAGTCACCTTTTTATATTCAAGGATATTATACTGTAAATGAAAAAGAGGGTATTATTCCTAATTTCTATTCTTATTTTATTTCTCTCCGCATATTCAGTTTCATCAGAGTCAATTGATTCTTCTATAAAAAAAATAACTTATAATGCAGAGCAATACGAGATAGGAAACATAAACTACGCCCGGCTCATTGTTTACATGGCTTCTTTAAGCAAAGAACTTGCAGAAGAAATGGGTGCAACCTCAGACAGTCATGACCAAATATTAAAACAAGAGCAGCTAGAAAAAGCTCTTGGTCCTCCAACAGAAACAACAAAATGGGCGTGGGTCGAAAACGAAGACCGAGAAAAGAAGCTGGATTCAGAGGCGCAGGCATGGAGAAAAATAATTTTCGATGGAAAGAAAATTCAGATCTTTCTAAATGCCTGGCCAAGTATTCGCAAAATAGACGGCGAAGATAAATTAGTCTATAGGTTGCACACAGATATAAGTTTCAAGAGCCAAGAAGATGAAATAGACTTGAACGCGGAAATCGAAAAAATGAAATCTTTTGCAGAGAGTTATTCCTTAGATCCAACAAGAGCGAATTTAGAAAGACTCGCAGAGGAAAGCGTAAATATTGAGCAGGCATTCAACAATAATCCTTACAAAAACTCCCTAAAATGTGAAAATCAGATGGATGATTTGTTCGGCTCAGAAAATAGGAGGGACTCTCAGAACATCCTTATGCAGGAAATAACCTTCTTCGAAGCAGACAATGCAGAAGCAATAGTGAGGCTTGAAATGTGCGATGAATGCGAGTGGCACTGGATAAATATGGATCTGCGCCTAGAGTCAAGGGGAAGATTCAAGCAGCCAGAGCAAAACAATGGTTATGACCAGAATTTCAGGGAGAAATATTTGTCTTATTCAAATGAAGACTTCAAAGAAGAAACAAGAAGCATCATTTCAGAAGTTAAATCAAGTTTAGAGAATAAAGATTACCAGTCAGCAACTGATAGAATGCAGGACTTAAGAATCTTGACAGAAGCATGGAACGAGAAATCAAACAATGTATGGCAGGAGATAGAAGGCCAATTCAAGGTGGACTTTGATTCAATGACCCAAGAGGAGAGAGAAGAGTGTAGCAAAACCTATTGCTGGATTAAAAAGGACCAAGAAAGAATTAAAGCAGAAAAAGAACTAAAAAATAAAAATCACGAAGAAAGGAAACAGTTCTTCCTAAGCTTATTTTCAGACTATGGCAAAAAAGAATCTTATTCATCTCAAGAGCAATGGGAACAAAGGCTTTTCGAGCAATTCAAAGAATTTGGAGAGGAAATCTGTAGCAATAATCTAGATGATAACAATAACCAGCAAATTGACTGCGCAGAGCAACAATGCGGTGGAAAAGTCTGCGGTTTTGGCGAGGTAATGATTACAGATGAAAACAATCAGACAACCGCGCAAAAAAGAGAATTATATTGTATCGCATCAACCTGTCAGGCCAAAGAAGAAGTTGTAATAGCTAATGAAACGGTCGCTTGTGGAAATAATATCTGCGAGGAAAATGAAATAGAAACCTGCTCTACAGATTGCGCTTTATGTATTGGCTACGAGGCATTGGAATGCACAGGAACAGTATTATTTTCAGGAAAGGATGCCAACAGTTGCAGTTTAGCGCCAATATGTTTAACGGAGAACCTTGTATGCGAAACAGACAACGACTGCACAGACCCTCTTTGCGGAGATTATTCTTGTGTAGAGGGAACATGCCAATTATCTCAATTAACGGAATGTAGATCTCCAGAGTGCGTTGCAGGAGAAGAAAAAGTCCAAAACTGCGCAACAGGCGAGGAGATAGTTGTGCAAGCTTGTTTAGAGGGCATTTGGAGGTCAACAGGAGTAGAGTGCCTTGCTTCTTCAGGTGCAACAGAAACACCACAGCCCCAAGAAGAAATAGTAAACGGTTCTGAAGCAGAAGGAACAGGGCAGTCTGAAATAGAGGGTGTGGTTGTCGTAGAAGAAGCAGTTGGAAACATATGTATCGTAAAGTCAGACTGTGGCAATGAGAATGATGTTTGTAGCAACGGAAACTGCGTAACTCTGCCAGAAGCAGAAATAATTAAACTCTCAGACATTCCTCCAGAAGAACAGGAAACCTCACAAGAAACAGAAACAGGAGAGCAACCGCAAGCAAGCTCCCCAGGAGAGTCACGGCAAGAAACAGCACCAGAACAACAAAATACAAATAATGAAAATGAAGAACAACCACAAATAACTGGAAATGCCGTATTTTCTTTCTTCAAGTCATTAATCACAGGATTCCAGGTGGAAGGTGGAGAAGGAAGTTCAAGCGAAGAGAGTTCAGGCAGCACAACAGGAGAGAATACCGGAGAAAACCAACAGCCTCCAAGTGAGCCACAGCCAGAAAGCCAGCCACAAAATTCACCGCCTCCAGAAGAAAATAGGGGAGAAGAAGACAGAGAAAGAGAGAACAGAGAGCGCGAAGATAGAGATAGAGAAAGAAGAGAAGAAGATGACCAAGAAAGAAGAACACAAGAATGTGCCCAAAGGTGTGACAGGGAATTTTATGATTCAAAGATAAGGCCTTATGCAGAAAACTGCATAAGAGAAACCTGCGGAAATGAATTAGAATGCAATATTGAGGAAGTTAAGACAACCTGTGAAGAAAAAGCTAAATCAGATGTTGACGCAGAATCTTTCATTGCAGACTGCTCCACAAAATGCCTTGCAGGAGAGAATACCTGGGTCGAGCCAGAAAGGCAGGAGCATAAAGAAGAAAAATTTGTATTTACAGCAGGTGGCGCATGTAGGCAGGAAAGAGAGAGACTTGACCAGTCAATATGGTTTGGAGGATGGGGAGATGAATTCAAGGACTTCCATCTTGTAAAACAGAATTATTATTCTAACGGTGGAGCAGACTGGTGCGAGAGAGAGTATAATAATTTAATAAGGCAAAGACAGGAACTTGAAAAATCCTTGAATGAAGAATTTGCATCATGGTTCTTCGGAGATTATTTAGCAGGTTCAGCAGAAGAATGGGAAAACCACATTTCAGGGATATTTGATTTATATTGGAGAGACGTTGATTTGTCAAGGCAAATGGCAGAAAGATTAGAATGCATGGACAAAACTGAACTGCCTCCGCATAATCTAATTAATTTCAAATATGAAACAGATTACGGAAGTATAGAATTCTTCGAAGAAATCAAGACAGCAAAATTATCAGACGATTCCCAAGAAGTAGAATTAATCTCTCCTTACATGAAGACCTGGCTCTTCCCTTCAAGAGATTTCTACAAATTTGAAATGAAAAAAGCAATGGAAACCGGTAGAGTTCCAGGCCCAAGTGAAGAAGAGCCAAGAAACACACCAACAGAAGAGCAAAGGCAGAGATTAATTGAAGACGGAATCTTAGATGAAATAAGAGCGTTCAATCAAAACTTTGGGGAAAATCTAGTAATCCAATTCAAGGATTATAGCACAAACGAAGTTGTCTTCAATATTTATGCCAAGGTAAACGAAGAAAACTTGTTGTATTTCGAGCCAATGCTTCCTTCAGAAGCTCCAGCAGACAGCGTATTAGTTGAGTATGATGTAGAAAAGCTTCTTGATATAGTAGAATACGGGGAGACAGGCAGAGTTGAATTAGAAAGCCCGCCATGGGATCCACAGCCTAGAACAGGATTTGTAGACAATGTGGTAGATGGGGTAAAAATGTATTTCATGTTTAGGGAAATGCTTTCTTCAGCTGTAACGACCCCAGAAGATGCAGAACCATTTGCAACGCAGTTCACAAGGCTGTTCTTTGAGTCAGTAATGGGTGGCGACGAAAACAGGGAAAAAGGTCCAGAATTCGATGAAGAAAATCAGGAAGAAGATGGGGACATAGAACAAAGAGACCCAATTGCAGGAAATATAATTCAAT
>CAYSGT010000064.1:0-5915 GCA_964430805.1 Candidatus Woesearchaeota archaeon | reverse complement strand
ATAATTAAATAACATTTTCAAGAATTAAATTATCTTTGAAATTATTTTATTCCAACATTCTTTTAAACCAATTAAGAATTTTATCGATTAAAGAGCCATTTACGCATTTGCCTGAAAGGCAGAGGTTTGAAGAGCATTCAAAATTATTTTCGCATTGGCTTTCTGATTCTGTTTGAGCCATGAACTCGTAGTTTTGGTCCGAGCAGAAATTGCCTGATTTTCTGTATCCAAATGGATAACATTTATCATCTAACTCGCAGCCACTGCAAAGATATTTTTCATCTTCTTTTGCTTGTTGAGTTATTTTTACTGGGCCCGTTTCTTTAGTAGGTGTTTTGTAAACCTCATCTAAGCATTTTGGAGTTTCGTATTTAACACATGCTTTTTCTGTGCATTTGCCTGGCTCATTATTTTCATCATAAAGGCAAGTATTACAACCGTCATAAACTAACCTGCAATCCCAAGATCCTTCTGTTGAATACTCCCTACACTCCGATTTTTCATATTTTTGGCAGGCTCGATCTGTTGAACTAACCACTTTGCCATTTTCAACGATTCCTTCATTGCAGCCATCATACCAAACATTACAATTGTTAGGAATCTCTGAGTTAGAATACTCTAAACATTTTGGTTCATTTTGTACAAGACAAGCTTTTTCTGTACATGATCCTATTTTTCCATTGACAACGCTACAGTCATTGCATCCGTCGTACCATTTGATACATGATTTTGGAATGTCTGAATTTGAGTCATCTGAAGTTTCTGCTAAAATTCCATATGTGGATAGGATTAGCATTAAAGAGATTATTAAAATTAGTTTGTTCATGTTTTTTGTTAGAACTTGAATGTTATAAATGCTTTTAAGATCTTGTTACTATTTATGCAACACTGCAGATTTAGTAACTTTTTTAAATAGTTGTAATTTCAGAGTAAAAACATGAGAAAACCTAAAATAGAGTCTGTTATTTTTGATATGGATGGAACTATCGCTTTTCGCGATGCCAGTGATGCTAGTTATATTTCTTTTTTTCGTCGTATGGGTTTAGAAGATCAAGCAAGGGCAATTACTAGCAAATATGATGACCCTGTGCGTAATGTTATGAGCCCCGATAACCATCAACGGCAATTTGAGGAAACTGTTGCTTTGCTTAGAGGAAAACGGGCAACAGAACCTCGCGAAATTTTCCCATCTATACCATACGCACCAGGATTCCAAGAGTTTTGTCGCTATTTGCGCTCTCATGGAATTAACACAGGAATTGTTACACTAAGTCTACTCTATGCTGCGGATTTGATCCGAGAAGAAAATGACATGCAATTAGCGTATGCAAATGAAATTCATATACTGGATGGAATCTTTACTGGAACTGGGACACTTCACGTGCGTTTTGGCAGTAAAGGAACGATGGTAAGAAAAGCTTATGAATCTCTCGCGTCAGTCGGCGAGAGGGCCGCTTACATCGGAGACAGTCTTAATGATGTTGATCCATGGAGCTCTGTTGCTCTTCCACTAGGGGTTAATCTTCATCATCCAGATTGTAGACAATACGTTGTAGCTGATTTTGCCGATTTTCGTGAAGTATTAGATTTTTTCAAGAGCAACGTGGATTTACAGCATAAATTAAAGTAAAATATATAATACGATTCTCAAAACTATGATACAATCAAGAGAGTTGTTTATAATATGATGAATATAAAAAGCCCATTAGATAGTTTATAAGATGATTAAAAGATTCGAGTTTCTTGAACATACTGGAGACGTTAAGTTTAAGGCTTACGGGAAAGAGTTGAGTGAAGTTTTCGAGAATTGTGCTTTAGCTGTGTCTTCTGTTTTTTCTAGGGGTGGGAAAATTAATGATCCTGGAAAGAAAGAGTTTGTTGTTTCTGAAAATAATTATGAATCCTTGCTTTATCAGTTCATAGAAGAACTGATTTACTTATTTGATGTGGATGCTTTTGTTGTTTCAAGAACTGAAGTTAAAATAGAAGAGAAAGATGGCAAGGTTATGGCTAATGCTTTGGTTTATGGGGATGATGCTTCTAACTACAAGGATTTAGATGCTATTAAATCTCCAACTTATGCTGAAATGTATGTCAAACAACTGAAGAATAAAAAGTGGGAAGCTCAGGTTGTAGTAGATGTTTAGAGGCCAATAAATTATATAAATGGTTTACTATTCTTTACTCTATGTGGTATCTATGTAAATCTGGGAAAGAACTTAGTATTGATGAGATGAGAGGAATATCATTTGGATTAGGAGGTGTTACAAGTTATATAGGGCAAGTTGATGGAGAAGATAGGTGGGACTATGGTCTTGAAAAAGATTCTAGACTCACATCACAAGACAGAAGCATTATATTAAGTAATGGTTTAGAAATTGTGATTGATGATATTTAAGAGTTTAATATAAATTGCTTCTTGACAAATATGAAGATTTATAATGATTGTTTTGCATATTAGACTATATTTTTAACAAGTTAAAATGGAATCAAAAATAAAGAGAATTTCAGATTGCATATATGAAATCCCAAAAGAAAATGGGATGCATGTACCTGGAAGAATATTTGCATCTGAAGAAATATTTAAAAAAATAAAAGAAGATATTACATTTGAACAAATAAAAAATGTAGCTAAACTTCCTGGAATTGTAGGCTATTCACTTGCTATGCCTGATGCCCATCAAGCTTACGGATTTTGTGTGGGCGGAGTTGCAGCCTTCGATGCTAAAAAGGGGATTATTTCTGTTGGAGGAATTGGATTTGATGTAAATTGCGGGATCCGATTGCTCGCTTCTGATTTAGATAAAAAAGAACTAATGAATAAAAGAAAAGAATTGCTAAAAGAGATATACAAAAATGTTCCTAGCGGCGTTGGAAAAAGAAGTGATTTGAGAATGAACAACAAAGAGATAGATAATGTGCTTCAAAATGGAGTTGGATGGGCAATTGAAAAAGGATATGGGACTCTGAAAGATAAAGAATATTGTGAAGACAATGGGAAAATAGAAGGAGCTGATCCTAAAAAGGTTTCGCAAAAAGCCCGCGGGCGAGGAATGAATCAACTGGGAAGTCTGGGGGCAGGAAATCATTTTCTTGAGCTGCAAGAGGTAGAAACAATTTACGATAAGAAAGCTGCTAAAGCTTTTGGAATAAATAAAGTTGGACAGATAACTGTTATGATTCACTCCGGAAGCAGAGGCCTAGGGCATCAGGTAGCTTCAGACTATATGCAGCTGATGGAAAAAGAATATGGCTTCAAGCACTTGCCCGACAGGCAGCTTGCTTATGCTCCTATCGAGTCTCCTCTTGGAAAAGATTATCTTTCTGCCATGAGGGCTGCTGCTAATTTTGGATTTACAAACAGGCATTTAATCATGCATCAAGTTAGAGAGAGTTTTAGGAAATATTATCCAAATGTAAAATTAGATCTTGTATATGATGTGGCCCATAATATTGCTAAATTTGAAGAGTATAAGGTGAATGGAAAAAAGAAGCTGCTCTGTGTGCATAGGAAAGGTGCAACTCGCTCATTTGGACCTGGAAGGAAAGAAATTCCTTTGAAATATCGCAAATTCGGTTCTCCGATATTTATTCCTGGAAGCATGGGAACTTATTCTTACGTGCTAGTTGGAACTAAAAAAGCGGAGGAATTAACATTTGGTTCCACTGCTCATGGAGCCGGAAGAGTGTTATCAAGAAGTGAAGCGTCTAGGACTATAACTCCACAAAACCTTGCTAAGGAAATGAGTGATAAAGACATAATACTAGAATCTGGAAGTATGAAAGGTGCAGTGGACGAAGCACCTAGTGCTTACAAAGATGTAAATGAAGTTGTTCGTGTTAGCGATGCTTTAGGAATTGGAAAAATGGTAGCAAGACTCAAACCTCTTGGAGTCGTTAAAGGGTAAAATGTAATGTTTTGCACAAGAATTTATAAATGATGCAGCCCATTATCATCTAGATGAAAAAAACTAAACCAGTGGTTAAATTTATTTTTATTTCAATTATTATTTTAGTTTTTATTTCAATTATTTTATCGGTCAAAGAAAAACAAACATCATTATCTCCAGAAGAGGATAATTCTTATTCTGAAGAAAATACTTTTGCCGATAGCATTTATACTACTGATCAAGAAGTAACTACCAAACAAGCACTAGATTTGCTCAGTCAAAAGATGAAACAAAATGTTGCTTCCGAAGAACAAAGTGACGTGGTAATTATTGAGCCTGAAATTTATGAAGAGCTCGCAACTAATGGTGAGGCGACAGTTATTGTCTGGCTTAAAGAAGATTTACTTTCTTATGATATTGATGAGGTTAAGACTAAAGTGGCTGAAAATCAAGACACAGTTTTAGAGAATTTGAATGAAGCAAATGACGAAGTTGAAAATTTTAGACTAATACATAAATATGAAGTGTTGAACGGATTTTCAGGCGTTATTGATGAAAAAGGTCTAGATTCTTTATCGAAAAATCCATTAGTTAAAAGTGTTCATTTGGAGAGGATGTTATATCCTTCTCTTCCTCTAAGTGTCCCTTTGATAAATGCCAATGATGTATGGACTGCACAAACAAATTTAGGAAATATTACGGGCACTGGACAGACTGTCTGCGTTATTGATACTGGAATTGACTACACTCATCCTGATTTAGGTGGATGTTTTGGTACAGGATGTAAGGTGAAGGGAGGATTTGATTACTGGAATAATGACAACGATCCCATGGATGATGGGGGACATGGTACTCATGTTGCAGGTATTGCTGCTGCTAATGGAAATGTTAAAGGGGTTGCTCCAAATGCAGATTTAATTGGATTAAAGGTTTGTAACATGGGTGGTTGTCTAACTGGCGCGATGATTGCAGGAGTAGATTATTGTATTTCAAACGTAAATACTCTTGGGACAGATGTTATTACTATGAGCATAGGTGATCTAGGAGAATATGGCCCGAATAGCGGAACATGTCCTTCATGGATAGATTCTCAGTTTAGGCTTGCAAATTATCTTAATATTCCCGTTACTGTTGCATCGGGAAATGAACGACGCAGAAATGGGACTGCTTATCCTGCTTGCTCCCCTAATGCAATTTCTGTTGGAGCATCTGGATTTCAGGGTAATCCACCTACTGAAAGGATAGCTTACTTCTCAAATACCGGGCCTAATTTGGATGTGGTGGCTCCTGGCAGCGGCATATATTCTACGGTTTTAAATGGGAGTTATGAATCTTACTCTGGAACTTCTATGGCTACCCCACATGTTGCTGGAACAATTGCCTTACTCAAACAACTCAATCCTTCGCTTACACCCTTTCAACTTAAAACTGTCCTCAGGCAATCAGGTGTCCCTATAGTCGATAACGGCAATGGAGGGGGCGGTTTAACATTTCCAAGAATTGATTCTTTGGGAGCGGTGAATAGGTTTACTTCATGGGGAAATGATATTAGGCTGACTTCTCAGAGTTCAGCTTCAGAGGATTCCTCTTTGGCAGTAGACTCATCTGGTAATTTACACATTGCATGGCAGGATTATAGAGATGGAAATTGGGAGATATATTATACTAAATTAGATAATGTAGGAAATACTTTGATAGAAGATACAAGACTGACCACTAGTCTTACAACTTCAGGTCGTCCTTCCCTAGCAATTGATAATCAAGGAAAGGTAAATATTGCCTGGGAGGATGAAAGAGACGGAAATAGCGAAATTTATTATACTAAGTTAGATAGTGTAGGAAATACTCTCGTGGAAGACACTAGATTAACTAGTAGTACTGGAGGGTCTAGGTATTCTTCTTTAGACATTGATGAACAAAACAATATGCATATTGCATGGCAGGATTATAGAGATGGAAATTGGGAGATATATTATACTAAGTTAGATAGTGTAGGAAATACTCTCGTGGAAGACACTAGATTAA
>CAYSGT010000063.1:0-6052 GCA_964430805.1 Candidatus Woesearchaeota archaeon | reverse complement strand
CCTATGATGCACGGCTTCTTTAGCTCTCTTGCTACAATTGCCGCGTGGCACAAAGCCCCACCTTCATCTGTAACGAAAGCTAAAGCCTTTTTCATAATTGGAAGGTAACTTGGGTCAGTCATTGGAGACACTATTATTTCTCCATCAACAAAACTCTTCATATCAGAGCTTTTCATGATTATCCTAACTGTTCCTTTAACTACCCCTTTATATGCGGATTTTCCAGAGAACTCTTCTACATTTTCAACTTTTTTGTCTATTTCTTTGAACAATCCTTTTTCCTCTATGATTGCTCTAGCTTTCTGCCCAATAGCAAGTTCGCTCTTTTCATAAGGATAATATCTTGCATATGTTAGCTTCTTGCGTTCGTTTAAAATCTCAGGACTAGGAAGAGTCAATTTTTTATCAATCCATTCTAATAATTCATCTGAAAATAAATATTGCAGATTTTCATTGGTATAATCTCCTTTAATTTGATTAACTAACCAGCCACATATGCGCGGAATAAATTCTTTCTCCCCATATTTGTATATATTTTCTCCCCTTATTCTGCTTTTTTCAACCCATTCTTTGCATTTTTGCCTTATCTCTGCAGGTAAGATGTCTACATAATCAAAACTATAGGCTGCAGCGTACGCTGTTTTGACTAATTCTCTGTAAATAGAAAAGAATTCTTTAATCCCTTTTGCTGAGATTTGTTCTTTATTGAGAGCATATATCTTTTCAAGAGATTCAACTTTATTATCAAACTCTTCATACATTTTATCTAAATTTAATTTTTTATCAACTATTCTGTATAAGAAGGATTTAGCCAATGCTTCTATTTCTTTATGAATTTGGAAATGGTAAAAGCTACCCTCTCTTACAACGAGCATCATCTCGCTCACAGTCTTTCCTCCAAAGAAGTCTTTAAAATCCTTTGAAGTTATGCTTTTGGATACTTCACTGATTCCTAAGATGGTGTATTCTCTGAGAACTCCCTCGTATTCAGCCATTAGTTATTTTTATCCCCCTTTGTCTTTTCTAGTATTGTAACTTTTCCATTATCCGCATCTACTTCTATGAGGTCCCCATCATGCAAGACCTTGGTGGCATTTTTTGTACCTATGATACAAGGTTTTTTCATTTCTCTTGAAACAATGGCCGCGTGGCTAGTTATCCCACCAATGTCAGTTACAAAGGCGCTTGCCTTTTTCATAGCAGGAAGAAAATCAGGAGTAGACATTTTTGTAACTAGAACATCGCCTTGTTCGACCTTATATCCCTCTTTAGGACTAAGAACAATTTTTGCCTTGCCTACTACTTTTCCGGGCTGTGCAGTCACTCCATTAATCTCTTTTTCATAGATATTTTTTTCTCTAATAACCTCCTCTTTTTTATCCGTAGACATAAACACACCATTATCTTTTATTTCTAAGATAAAATAATCTCTACCTTGTCCTAGCTGTTCTTTCGAGTATTTACCATTTATAATGTCTAAAACTTCTTCTACTCTAAGGTTTAATAAGTCTTCATAAACAATCTCCTCTGAAAAGAATTCCTTTACGAATTTTCTAAACAAAGAAGTCCCCTGGCACATTAGTTCCCATTTTAATGTTCTCAATTTTAGGAGTTTGCTTGCAAATTCTACGTGTTTGGACATCTTTTTATCAGGCTTTCCGTTTTTTTCATGTTTATTTTCAGCGGTGAAGAGCATTCTATAAGCATCCTGGATTGTCCAAGGATTGCCCTTAAAATAAGTCAGGCCTAAATAACCAAATCTATCGCAGAATTTTTTTAATTCTTTTTTTAGACTTTCAGATATAGGACTTTCTGATTCAAGTTCTGTCTTAAATATTTTGAAGATATTCTCCAGTTCAATAGATGCTAAACTTGTATCAGTTAATGATGAAGGAATATCTTTAGGAGAAACGCCTTCAATCTCCAATTTTTTAATAAGGCTCATTTCAAAAGCAAAATAAGGAATAGTTCTAACTCCGTGTAATGATTTATCAAAATAATCTGTAATTTTTTTCTCCCGGCCCTCTTTTGTTTTTATTTGGTTTTCAAATGTTTTTAGAAAATTTTTGTATGAATTCAATTCAGTTTCTAAGAAAATAATAAGCTTCTCGTACTGTTTTTCAGATAACTCGAGAGATTTTAGTTCATCAACCTGCCATGTAGGATATGTTATATCTCCACATCCATGTTCATAGCGGATAAGAGGAAAATCAAAACTATATCCATAATCACTAAATTTGCAGTACTTAAAAATCCCGGATAAAATGAGATCTTGCGTGAGCAAATCTGATTGATGACTTACTATTACTTCTCTCTCCGTGTTATTTTTTTGTTTTATCATTTTGCTCTCTTTATGATTTTAATTACTCCTTTATTTGCATCCACATCTATCAGATCTCCATTTTTAATGGTAATAGTTGCTGTTTTAGCCCCAATAATGCAGGGCTTGTTAATCTCCCTTGAAATAATCGCCGCATGGCATGTAATTCCACCTTCATCTGTAATTATTGCACTAGCCTTCTTCATTAAAGGAACAAACTCCGGGCGAGTCATTGATGTTATCAATACCTCTCCTTCTTTAAAATCCATAAAATCACTTTCACTAAGAACTATTCTTGCTTTAGCCTTTACATGTCCTTTAGAAGCAACGTTTCCTTTTAATTCACCATTAGCATTATTTACAGATAATAATCCATAAAGCTGCTTCTTTACCTCATCAAAATTATTATATTCAGAGATTACTTCTTTTCCATTTGAATAGAATACCGACCCTTTCTTTCTTTTTGAGATTATGTCCGAATAGCTGCCTTTATCATACAACCCTGTTTTAATAAATATCGGGCATCTTCAGCTTTAAGTCCTCTAATCTTAAACATGTGCCTGCCAAGATTTGAAGTTACTGTAAATATCTTTTGTATGGGCTCTTTTCTAACGTCTCTTAAATACATGGTTAATTGTGCAAAATCAAATAATTTCTTTAGTTTATCTGAAAGTGTCCTTTTATATGACTCCAAATTAATTTTATTTTTATTTATTTCTCTAGTCTTTTCACTTAATTCTTTTCTTATATTGCCGTCTCCTCCTTTTTCAGAAATAACCCTCTTTAACATTGAATCTATTTTGCTAATTTCTGGAGCAAGTGAATAATCGCAGAGTATCCATTGCATTTCATATAGATTATTATTGGATCTTTCTAAAAGGATATTATCCATTCTTATTAAAAAAGACTCAAATACTGGTTTAGAGTTCTCTTCTAAAAATCTTTCAAATTGATTCTCCGAACCAGTAATCTTAATGTACAATTTTTTGATTAATTCATTGCTTAAAGCCTCGCTATAAACAGTTGAAACCAATAAGTAACAGGCTAAGTTTACCAGACGAACCATTAAATCTTTGCTTTCTTTTTCTGCAAGATTCTGTATCTTTTCTGGAGAATAATTTGAATACAGCTCGTCTATCTCGTTCTTAATCTTCTTATAATCCTCCATCTCTTCTAACTCTTCATTTTCTTTTAATTTAGAATATTTATTGAAGACCTCTTCTGTGAATTTTGAATATACAATATTGTCAAAGAATACAGAGCCTAATTTCTCATTAGACATAAATACAAAAGCCTTGAAATCAAAGTCGTAATACTTATTGATATAAGGGGAAAATCCGCCATATAATATATTTCCTAAAAGAAGTAATGAGAAGTTTCCTTCTTGCTTGTCTATCTCTCCACCTTTCATATCTAAGGTAAATCTTTTAATTATCATTTTACCTTATCTAGTATTGTAACAACCCCATTATTGCCATTTAATTCCACCAAGTCCCCTGTTTTAATGATTTCTGTAGCGTTTTTTGTTCCTATCACGCATGGCTTCCTTAGCTCGCGGGACATAATCGCCGCGTGACACAAAATACCTCCCTCATTTGTAACAATCCCTCTAGAAAGCTTCATAGCAGGTACAAACTCGGGGGAGGTCATTGTAGTGACTAATATTTCACCGACCTTTACATCATGAGCATTTCTTCTGTCAACAATAACTCTCGCTCTACCTTTTACAATTCCTTTAAATGCGCTTTGCCCTTTTAGTTCTTTAATCTCTTTTGATACTTCATTTGGAATCAATAATTTGTGAAGCTCGTCCACTTCTTTTCCAGTAATTATGTACGAACCATTAACTCCTATCAAAAAGGCGTAGCCTTCATGAGTTCTGTTCTTTATTAATTCTTTAGAAACAGCAAGTTTTCCTTCCCTTAAACTATAGATAATCTCCTGATAAGTCATATGGAGCACTTCATCCATCGCTAAATCAAATTCTTTAGCTAAAGACTGAAAAACAGCCTTATATGCAGAATTTACAAGCATAAAATAGTCAATACTTTCTGTCCTAATGTACATAAACCATCTAACAAATTCAATTCTATCTTTAATCCAGCTCGGTAATGGAGAAGAAGCTAAAATTCCATCAGCATACGCCATTTCTTTATCGGCTTTATCAATCAGATTTTTTTGAGCACCATATTCTTTAGCATCTTCTAAAGAATGCAATCTGCTTTTGTAGTAGGTTTCATTAAAGTATTCATCATCAATATTGTGAAGTGCAAGATGGCGGTATTTCTCAAAGTGGTTATGCAGGGCTTCTTCTTTTTCTTTACCTTTTAGTTTACTAATTTTAAGTATGTCTCGCTGCTCAACGCTTGAAACTGGCCACTTCATTGGTCTGTAAACGCTTTCTTTGAAGTTGGTAAGAGTCACTTTTTTTTGAGCATACTCAAAGTCATTCCACAATTTATCTAACTCCTTATCTATCATTTGTTTAATGTCTTCAGCACAGAACCATAGGAAAGCTACTTCAAAGAAAGAAATCCACCAGTCAAGATGCGTGAGCATGGCTTCTTCAAGCTGTTTTTTTGACAAATCTTTTTGAGGAGTACTTGTAGCAATTCTTTTCTCAAGTTCAATAATCTCTAGTAGCTCCTGTACAATTTGCCTTGAGAACTTCTGATCTTTATCCATCATGCCCCACCAAAGTTTTCCAGCTTCTTTCTCTAAGTTCTCAGTAGTATAGGCTTTCTTTATTTGATCGGGACCCGATTCAAAGAAAGCAAAATCAATTCCCCATCTCTTCTTTACAGCAGCTGCGGCATATCTATAGCCGTCCATAAAGAAGACTATCCTTCTTCTAATAAATCTATTCATAAGCACATTCTCTCTGCAAAACCTAATATCTTTTTCAAGTGTTTCTCTTTCATCTTTTCCAGAGATGTTTAGGAAAGGATTAGATAGCTCTAACTTATTTTTTGTTTTCATTTTGCCCTCTTTAGTATTCTGACTATTCCATTGTCTGCATCTACTTCAATAGTGTCCCCATTCTTAACTATCTTTGTAGCAAATTTAGTGCCTATAACCGCAGGTATCCTCAGTTCGCGGGATACAATTGAAGCGTGAGAAGTGACTCCGCCCTCATCTGTAACAATTGCTTTGCTCTTAGAAATGAGGGGCATAAGATTTGGTCTTGTTTGTCCAGCGACTAAAATTGTATTCTCGGTCATTGATTTCATTTTTTCCGATACACTATCTGTCCAGTTTATAACTAGAGCAGTGCCTACAACTTTTCCTTTCATTGCAGATTTGCCTGTGAATTCTTTAAGTTTGGAATAATCAATTTCAGTCACGTACTTCTTAAACTCTTCAGTTGCTTTTTCTCCAGAGTATAACTTAACTCCCTCAAGGTCAATTAAAAATAGAAATGATTTTTGACGAGCTTTTAATTCATCATTGCTTATTCTCTCTCCCTCAAACAATCGAAAAACTTCAGATACTTTTATCTGTTTAATTAGATCTAAGTTATACGAAAATCTTTTTGCTACATCTTTAATAATATTCTCAAGATAATACATCATAGGCATCCAACCTCTTAACCTCATTTCTAGTCTAACCTGCCCTATTCTAGCTAGAATTTTACAGAAACTTAAAGTTTCTTTATCTAACCTATATATTTTTATAGCATTTTCTTGCTCCATAATTAATTTTCTGCTTATTTCTTTAATTGACATTAACTTT
>CAYSGT010000062.1:0-6121 GCA_964430805.1 Candidatus Woesearchaeota archaeon | reverse complement strand
CAAACATTAGCTCGTATGCCTGTTCTCTTTTCCTGCCTGGCTCTTCTTTTACGCCTCGCAGACCTAAAATCATAAGATAATTCTCTAATTCGAATACCCGATTTAACGATTCAAACAGAAGATAGCCCCCGTATATTCTTGCGAAAAATAATGACCTCGTCGATTCTGTGTTCAAATCTGGAGAATCTGTCCTATTTTTTGAGAGCGATTTAATTCTCTCGCCTGAACCCTCTTCTCTAGAATAATCCTTTTTTGTAGCATGATTTTCATCTTGTGCAACGTTGGAAGGACCATTTGCGTTTGGTGAATGGATACTATTTGACCCTCTTGGGTTGCAAGATTTGTGATCAAGATATGACTTAACTCTTTCTGGTCTTGTTACCCCCATTAATTCAGCGCTTGTTTTATAATCAATCCCCCTTTCATTACAAGCAATAAAATAATCTCTCTGCGCTTTAGTAAACCCTCTTTTAGCTATGGGTAGATTTTGAGTCAAGCCCATGCTTTCCCTTAGAGCTTCAGCACTTCTCCTTTCTTCAGCACTTCCATGAATATGCTCCATGATCATTAAATGAAATGGCGATTTAAAAGAATTGCCGTGAAAACTGTATTTATTTAATATCAAAAAGGCTTTGAGCTCCTTGTTTAGACTTTTGGATGCTCAAAGTGTTCATACCCTAAATGGCGTGGTTTTCAAACACTTTGACATAATCGAAAAATAGCTTAAGCATATTTTTATCCCTATCTGAAATATCTAATTCCAATGATTCTTTAAAAGAAATTAATACTGGGACTCCTTCTTTCACATCTATTTCATCCAAATTTGGCATTTTGGCTTCAAATAAATGCCATTCCCCATCAATCGAATCATTGTTTTCCACAAACTTTTTAAAAAATTTAAAATCCTTTAATTTAATTGATAATTCTTCTTCTACCTCTCTTATTATCGCTTGCTCTGGAGATTCTCCTTCTTCAATAGAACCTCCAAAAAATCCATATGGTTTTCCAAGTTTAGGAATATTTCTTCTGTCCTGCATTAAAACATTTTTATCGTTGTAAAATATAACTAAGGATTTTCTAATCATTTTTTTAGAGTTCATTTTATTAAATGGGGTTGCTAGGATTTGAACCTAGGTCGCGAAGTCCCAAACCTCGAATACTACCAAGCTGTACTACAACCCCTGTCCTGCTCTTACCGGTTTTATTTCATTAATAAATCTTGCCACTTCGTCTTTTCTGTATAAGCAGACATTCTTTCGGTTAGCACTCGCAAAATGATAGCCTAATTTGAGGGCTAATTCTTTGAATTCTAAAAGTAATCTACGATTAAAATTAGTAAATTTAATATATTTCCTTCTTTCTCTTTTACAAATATAAACGCAGCCGTCTGTATCTATTAATCCTCTTATACACATTTTAGAATATTCATTATTTTCTTTTATCCAAGATGGAATTCCAACATTATTTTCTATTTTGTTCCCAGTAATTAGACCAAATGTAGATAACTCTTGAGCAAATTTCGTACCATAAAAATAAAGATATGCTTGATTAGTAGTCTTAATTGTTAAAAGTTTAAGCATGACACCAGTTAGTTTTTCGAACAAATTATTTACATAATTAATATATCCCACACATCTTTTATCGAAGGCTATCCTTACTCCTCTTTTATAAAAATATCCATCTCCCAACATAATTCCGCAGAACTCAGCAAGTTCTTCTCCGAATATTAGTTTTTTTGTTTTTACAGTTTCCGAGCACTTTCCTAAATTCTTAGCATAGTCTTGAATATATTCTTCCAGAACCGGATTTATATTAAGTAACTCTTTTAATTTATTGAGTTGATTCTCATTAATGCTTTTATTTAATCTGTAAAAATTTTTAATTTCAAAACCAGCTAATTTTCTTAGACCATTTGTACCATAAGGATTCTTTCTAATTACTTCTTTTAATTCGTTAGATATTTTATAACGATTCATCATTTTATATATACAAATATATATTTAAATCTTTCGGTCCACGAATGTTTATATATAAGGATATATACTAGTATTTATGACCAAAGTAAATGTTGAAAATGGTAAATTGTATTTGGAAGATGAAATAGAGTCAATTTATGAAAAAACAATAACTAAGTTCGGTTCGGGCGCAAAAATAGATGCACCGAAAGAACATTTAGGTAAAAAGGTATATGTAATAATACGTAAAAATAAGTAAAAGTAAAAAATTATTTCTTCTTTTCTTCTTTCTTTGCTTCTGCTTTGGCTGCTGGTGCTTTCGCTGTCGCTTCTGCTGTAGCTGCGGCTGGTGCTTTTGCTGCTTCTGCTCCTGCTGCTGGAGCTGCTCCAGGCACTGTCGCAGTTGTTCCCGCAACTGCTGCTTTCGCTGCTTCTGCTGCTGCAATTGCTTCTGCCTCTGCTTTTGCCTTTGCTTCTTGCTGAGCCTTTACTTTAGCAAAATAAGTGGCTAACTCTGTTTTCTTTAGCGGACTTAATTCTGTTTTCTCATGCTTAATTTCAGTATCAAATTTTCCAGAATTAACCTCTGCAATTACTTCTACAGGACTTTTATTTTCTACCAGAATTCCTAAAGATACACAAGAGCCCAGCACGAGTTTAACTGCGTTCTTTAAATCACGAGCAAGCATATTTGGCAACTTTGTTTTTGCAATGTTGATTATTTGTTCAATTCCTGCATTAGCGACTTTTGTTTTGCCTGCTTCTCCTGAGCCTTTCTCCAGACCTAGCTCTTTCTTTAATAATTCTGCAACAGGCGGGGAAGAAACTCTTATATCGTACTTCTTTGTTTTTTCATTGACATCTAATTCTACAGGCACTTTTACTCCTTTGAAACTTGCTGTAGCCTTATTAATATCCTCTATAACTTTCCCTATGTTAATTCCCTTGGGGCCCAGTTGCTGAGCTATTGCTGGACCGGGCTTCATTGCGCCCCCGTCAACTATTAACTTAATAACTGCCATTTTCGTTTTCCTTTTCTTGTGGTTGCTCAGATTCACGCCTTATAACCTTTACGTTATCCATTTTTACGGTTACCGGAATTGGAACAGTTGCACCCAATAGAGATACAACAATTTCTCCTTTCTTTTTATCAATGCGCATTACTTTGCCTTTTTCGTTCTTGAAGTGATCTGCAATCATTTCAACAATGTCTCCAATTTCGATGTGGAAATCTTCTATCACTGGCTGGATCATGTTTTTGACTTCATCGTAAGTTACTGTTTTTCCAATGATCCCCTTAACGTAAGGCAGATTGAAGGCTGCCTCTTCAATTGCATCTCTGTCGACAGCTTCTACAATTAGATACCCCTTTAGCCCGTGAGGGCGAGTTATTGCAAACACCTGCAAGTTTTTAGAAACAGCTCTTTCGTGGATCATATCCATTGCACGTTCTTCCTTGTTCGACGTTACTTTTAAGATAAATATCATTTTATGAGCCCCAGCTACTTACTTGCATAAGAGAAGAAGCAAACGTTGAAACTTTTTAGGGTATATAAATGTTTTTACGAAAAAGATTTATGAGATACTTTTTTAACATTTAGACAATTATTTAAAATAGTATCCTCAAAGAGAATTATGGAGTTTAAGAATAAAACTTTAGGGTTTAAATTTGAAGTAATTTTTTCAGTTATCTTCTTTTTAATCACGGTTTTACAAGTTAATACTGCAATTGAATGTCTTGGTTGGGCTGATGGTTATCCAAACTATTGTAATTTACCAATGTACGCCTTTTTAAGCGGAATACTCACAATTCCATTAGGCCCTCCAATGTTTGTAGTTATATTAGTTCCAATTTTTATTAATCCAGCCATAGGATTCCTATTAGGAAAGATTCTAGGATCAATTATTGAAAAAACTAAAAGATAAACAATTCCAGAAGAACTTCGCAATAGGCTTTCTAAATAACTGGTTAAGGGTGTTTTGAGATATTGGCCTATTTAACTAGGGACACATTACTGAACCTTTGTTTTTCTAGATAATAGTTTTAACCCTGTTTTATTAGCCAACTTATTGGCAATAGTCTCTCCTTCTTTAGAATAATCCTCGTAAAACAAAATAGGTCTTTTATCTAGATTATTGGTTAATTTATTTATTAGCTTAAGACTTGCTTCTGTAGCTAAGCCTTTTTTCCTAAATTCTTTTTTTATTACTGTAGAACATAAATAGAGAACTTCTAGTTCTTTATCAAATTTAATTTTTTTAATCCTTTCAAATAATTCCCTTTCGTTTATTTTTATAGATATAAATAAATCCATTAAATATTTTGTACAAGGAAGCATAAATGCAAAACCTATGATTTTAGAGTTATTATATACAATATTAACATATTTTTGATTTTCACACACCCAAAGCCTATTTTCTTTGGAAGTTTCCATCTGATTAGGATCTTTTTCTGTCCCAAAATAATCTTCTGCAATTTTACTTGTAACCTCTAAATCTTCAAGGCTAATTAATTTTCCATCTGAAGAAAAGGTAAACTCTTTGTTTTTCATTTTCTAAAACATCTTCATAATAATCCCAATAATAAACCCCACTAATCCTATTGCCAGAATTCCTATTGCCGAAATCTTGGATATTGAAATGAACTCCTGTTTTGTAGGCTTCTTCAGCACTATCCATACCCTTTTACATTGAGCTAAGAAGGATTTTAGTTTTTGCATGAAAGGATTGAGACTGCGGTGTTTAAAAATTATTCGGCGAATAATTTTAGGCCAACATCCAGCTTTTATTTAGAATAAGTCTTGTTTGTGTTTATTCACCGATGAAATTTATACCTAATTCTGTGCCAAGTGAGGTATTATCTCCCCTCATCTTGTAATTTGAACTGGTTCCAATTATTTGGGGGCTTTTTACCCCAGTTACAATTAATAATACTTTGATTGTCTTCTCCATGTCTGCTGATATTTTTGCACCTGAAATTATTTTTGCGTCGGGTGCAACTTTAGAGCTTACTTTTTCCATCACCTGCCTGTATTCATCTAGGGACATATCTGCTCCTCCGATGATATTCACTAAGGCCCCTTTTGCAGAATCTATTTTTACATCAAGTAGCGGATTATTGATTGCTCTTTCTACTGCTTCTATTGCTCTATTTTGAGGACTGTCTGATTCTCCTATTCCAATTAAAGACACTCCCCCGTTTAACATAACTGCTTTAACATCTGCAAAATCCAGATTTACCAGACCCGCTGAAGTAATTAATTCTGCTATTCCCTTTACAGCATTGGTTAGAATTTCATCTGCAACCTTGAATGCTGTTTGAATTGGTAGCTCGGGAGCTAACTCCAGGAGCTTATCATTAGGCACTACAATTAAAGTGTCTGCTATTTGCTCAAATCTTTCTAAACCATATTGTGCATTTTCAATTCTCTTTTGACCTTCAACGGTGAAAGGCAGAGTTACTACTCCGATTACTAATGCTCCCATTTTCTTAGCTATGTCTGCAACGACTGGGGCTGAACCTGTTCCTGTTCCGCCACCTAAACCGCATGTGATAAACACTAAATCTGCGTTTGCGAGTCTTTTTCGAATTTCCTGTTCTGATTCTCTGGCTGCTTCTTCTCCTATTTTAGGATTGCTTCCTGCACCCAATCCTCCTGTTAACTCCCTACCAATTAAGATTTTAACATCTGCATTAGTGTAAAGCAGGTCTTGGGCGTCTGTATTTATCGCTATGACTTCACAACCCTTTATTCCAATTTCCTTCATTCTGGAAACAGAGTTCCCTCCTCCGCCCCCGCAACCAATGACTTTTACCTTTGCCCCTTGTTTTTGAACTAATATCTCTAACTCCTTATCGATAGAAGAGACACTTTTCAAATCAGAATCTACATAATCACCTGCCATGGGTTATCGAATTAGAATCAATTTATAAGCATTGTTATGCTGCTAGATTTCTTGTCCACTTGCGACTACTTCTAGGTTTTCTTTTTTAGGTTCTTCTGCTTTAAAAGAAACTTCCATGCCTAAAAATTCCTTGAACTTTGGCTGGCTTTGTTTAACAAAGTTTTCCAAAATTGCCGGACCTTTTATCAAGGGAGCATTATTTTGTATTTCTATTTCAGGCACAAATCTGAAAAGCAATTTGCAGACTGTTTCTGCTTTTT
>CAYSGT010000061.1:0-6379 GCA_964430805.1 Candidatus Woesearchaeota archaeon | reverse complement strand
ATTTATATAGGGTTTCGACGTGAAAAATATATGCAGAAGATAGACATTCATAATACAGAAAAGAAACATGCAGTGTCTAAAAAGAAGTTTTTGGAAGATGATACAATTTTGTTAAGCAATAGAAAAAAGTTAATTAAATTCCTTGATGACTCTGCAATAGGTAAAACTGCTCGCATGAAAGCTGCGGTAAAAACGTGCAATCTTAGAAGTAGAGAAAAATATCTCTACAATCTTAAACCATTTATTACATTCTTTGCTAAAAAAGAGATCACAACTTTAACAGTAAAAGACATAGAAACTTTTGTTGCTGCTTTAGACAGCGGCAAAATTAAGACACTTAACTACAAAACAGAGTATTCTAGCAAAACAAAATCAGATATCAAAAAAACCATGATTGTTTTCATAAGATGGTTGTTTGGAGAAAGAAGCAAAAAGTATCACGAAATGACTTTCTGGGTAAGCACCCGTCATGATAAAAAGAGCGTAGCATCTTTAGAAGAAAGTCAAATAAAACAAATATTAAACAATTGTACAGACCTAAAGCAAAAAGTGCTTATTGCATGCTTATTTGATGGTGGCTTTAGAATTGAAGAGTTTCTAAATATTAGAAATGCGGATGTGAGGGAAGTGCAAAGCGATGCCCCCTATTACAAGATGATGGTAAGAAACCAATTTAGTAAAACGCAAGGAAGAGATGTTTCCATGTTATGGTCTGAAAGCTATGATATCATCAAAGCGTTAATTATTGCAAAAGGATCTAATAAAATTCCAGATGAACCCTTTTTTGATGGAAGTTATAGATACTGTCAAGAATTATTGAAAAAACTAGGTGGAAAAATAGGAGTAAGGTTGCATGCACACCTATTCAGGCATTCTTCAGCTACATATTATGCAAATAAGAGCTGGAATGAATTCCAATTAAACAAACGTTATGGCTGGGGGCGTGGATCAGATATGGGGAGAGAATATGTAGATACGTCAAAAATAGATGAACAGCCAAAAGTAAAGGAATATGAGGAGAGCAAACTTGTAGACCTTAGGAATAAGTTAAGAAAACAAGAGGAAGAAAACCGTCTAAGAAGAGAAGAAATGGATTTATACAAACAACAAAATGAAGAAAGAATGAAGCGCATGGAAAAAATAGTGCAAGCATCCCTTAGAAAAATGGACTTTATGGAGCAAAAAGCTCAATAAATAAGGACATTAGAATGACCAAAAAACTCCAAAACAAGGGCATTCAAACGCCCTTAAGTTGTTTTATAATAAAACAGAAAAGCTTAAATACGGTTTTATATTAAAACGATAATGGAAATAGAAATAAACGATGTTTTTGAAGAATGGAACAGTTATGCTGATAAGAAAGAATTGAAACCTCGCGAAATTGATTTAACAAGCGTTATAAAAAACTCAAAATTAAAAGTAATTGCAGTCACTGGTGTAAGAAGAGGTGGGAAAACAAGCATTTTGTTGTTATTGCATAAAGCTCTTAAGAAAGAGAAAGGAAAACAAGCATATATCAATTTAGAAGATAGTAGGATTAAAGATGATCCAAATGTCTTAACTAATATAATTAAATGGTTTGGAGATGAAGGCACACTATTATTAGATGAGATTACAAGTGTTAATGATTGGGAAAATTGGGTAGCAAGAAATCATGAGATGTTAAAAGGTAATCTCAAAATTATTGTAAGCTCTTCAAGACACGCCTTGGCGAAACCGACAAAGTCATTAAGAGGAAGAATGATTCCCTATGAAATTTACCCTCTTTCATTTAAAGAATTTTTGCAATTCAATGAAATAAAAATAGAAAAAACTACTGCTGGAATAGGAAGGTTAGAAGATCAATTAAAAGAGTATCTGATGTATGGAGGATTTCCCGAAGTAGTCTTATCACAAGAAAGAACAGAAAAAACAAAACTGCTCAGCACATACTTTAGAGATATTATTGGATTAGATGTTGCAGAAATTGCAAAAGAGAAAATTTCTGTTGTAGAGCTATTTGGAAAGTATGTTTTAAGTGGCAGTTATTTTTCTGCTTCAAAATGTCTTAATTTTTTCAAGACTCTTGGACACAAAATAGCAAAACAGAGTATTTTAGAGATAGAAAGACACGCTCAAGAGAGCTATTTATTTTTCTTTGTTCCAATATTTTCCTATAACCTTAAGGATAAAAGTCAATATCCGCGCAAGGCCTATGCTGTAGACAGCGGTTTCATGTATGCTATAAGTGGTAAAGCAGAAATGGGAAGATTGTTTGAAAATGCGGTTTTCCTAGAATTGAAAAGAAGATTCGGCTTAAATGAAGAGATAAATTATTGGAAAAATAAAGAAGGAGTGGAAACTGATTTTGTTATAAGAAACGGACTAAAGATTAAAGAAATAATACAAGTAGTTTACGATTTAAATGAGAAAAAGACAAAAGATAGAGAAGTAAAGGGATTAGTAGCATGTGCTAAAGAATTTAAATTAAATGAAGGATTAATTATCACAAGAAATTATGAAGGTACAGAGAAGATTGATGATATAAAAGTGAATTTTATTCCATTATGGAAATGGCTACTATCACAATAAACTAAAGCCAAGCTATCTGATAGATAAGCAAAGGTTATGAAAGTTTTCCTTCTTTCAAGGAAAAATTTAGATAAAAGTTTCCTTCTATAGAGGGAAAGATTCATGAATAGTTTCCTCTTATAAAATACGATGATTAGCCGAAAGTTTAGTCTTAATCTCCTTCAACCTTTCTTCCATATCTTCTTCGTCTCCGTAAGAAAATCTAAAATCAGCTAGTTGCCATAAAGGACTAGCAGGTTCATCTTCTCGATGAATAACAATCACTTTCTTACCTATTGCTTTGGCATATGCGGTCTCAAAATAGACAAATAAGGATTTTTCAGATAAGTATGTAATAATTAAGTCAGACTTATCTATTTCGTTTTTTGCTTTAGTAAGAAGTTCTGGTAAGCCAAGTTCGTGTCTTTTCCAATTAAGAACATCACGTAGTAAATTAAATGTTTTCCAGCCAGTTGCATCCTCAATAGTATGGCTTAACGTGTCAATCTCTGAAGGAACTGAGTCTCCGTAAGGATCAGGATGATCTTCATCAGTTTCATACGCAATATAAACCTTCATGACAATGTATTCTAAGCCCTCCTTTTTAAAATTATGAGTGCTCAAGAATTACCTTTTTCCTCCCCAAAGTGAAGTAAAGAAGGCGGCGGAGATATTTTGCGAAGTATATTGACTTTCTCGTCAAATTCTTGCCAGTCTTCAGAGACTTCAATTCTATATAAGGGAATTTTCTGAGAATTTTTTAGAATATGTTTTTTCTTTTCTATTAATGCTTTTTTGAGTCTTAATTTGCTGTAAGCCTTGTCCCCTCCATCATAAATCATTCTTCCAGTACAGGTAAACCCAACATTAGAAGTCGCAACAGAAAAGGTATCTTCCTCGTCAAAATCCTTTTTCTTTTCAATAGTTTTTGTTTTTCCCAACATTGTGTCGTAATTCTGCAGTAACGCTTAGTATTTAAATATTTCGTTTAATATATATAATTTCACTTGATATCAAAAGAAACGTTTAAATATTAACACAGGTAAAATCAAACGCACAATCATGGCAGAAGAAAAAAAGAAACCAGCATATGCAAAAGCAATCTTAGTCAGGCTTCCTGCAGATGTGTATAAGGCAATGATGAAAAGAGTAGAACATAAACGTACTAAATTCGGGCGTTACAGCGATGCGGATTTCGCAAGAACAGCAATAGTAAATCACCTAAAAAATAAAGGCTATTTAGTTAAAAATAAAGATTATCTTTAATTTGAAAGTTCAATTAATTAAAATCGTGAATTAAAATGACCTTTAAATTTTACATTTAAAATGTATGAAATGCAAAAGTATCTAACAATTGGGTTCTTTATAGGACTTGGAGTTTTAATAGGGTGGGTTTTTTGGCATCCTTTTAATAATGATTATGTCTCTAAACAAGATCACAACGCTGTTCTTACAGAGAATCAAAATTTCCGTGATGAAAATATCAAGCTTAAGCAAGATATGGCTAATCTAATAAAAGAGTTCTATACTAAGAAGGCTATATTTGACATAATAGGAATTAGTAGACATAAAGCAGTATTTTGTGCTTTGCAAAGCTATTTAGACAAAGAGATTCCAGTTATAGGAAAATTAGTGTGTTAATTAACTATAAAAATATAAAGGTCAATTTTATGCTAATTTATATGGGTAAAGAGAAAGGAAGAGAAAAAATGGTTAGGGGAATTGTTGCAGACAATAGTTCCTTCAGCGTAGATGACTCAGAGTTTAACGGCATGGACGAGAGTATCGTATTAGAAAATGGAAGTAAAGCTAAAATATCAAGAATCCAAATTAATTTAGAAAAAAGGAGACTTATAACATTAATAGGAATAATAGAAGGAGTTATAATAGCAATTTTATCTTTTTATATAACTAAAATTCTGTAAAAATCGCGTGTAAAAAGTAAATTCTTATAACTATTATTTACATAAAGCCACCCTAATCCCAAGACTTTTATAAGGTTAATTTTAGTTATTTTTTTGGCGCGACGCCTGCTGCGCAGGCTAATACCCCGAGACGCGAACCCACATCAGTAGGATCCCCATCGCAACCAAGGTTAGTCCCACCGGAACCCGCACTGAACCTCGCGACCTTCCCATTTACAGGTCTCCAAAAGTACAAGTTTTGTCCCTGCATATAATCGACAGAAGTAGATGCTTTTTTAGGCAATCCTTGTGTATTAAGAGGAGAAAGTTCTGCCCAACCCTTATCCCCGGCAGCATAAGAATCTAAAGTAACTCTTAAATTAGAGAATAAAGTATTATTAGTAATAGTATGATCTGTCAACATTTCAATTCCTCTTGGTCCATCTCTAAATTGAGCATTAAGCCAAGTCCAAAAAGGTTTATTTCCAAATGGAGATCTATCTTTTGAAGAAACATAATTCCAAATTTCTATTGTCTCGCTTCTGTCTAAATTATTTCCTGCTAAATCTTGTAAGGTCTTTTTTCCATTAGCAGCATCACGAGCATTAAGAAAATACTGCATCATTTCATCAATACGAGGTAAGCGAAGTTTATCTGCAGCAGTTGCTCTTATTGATCCCTCCCAATTAAGACCATCATAAGCTTGTCTCTTAGCAATTGCTATATTTTTTTCAGGAACCCAAATGTAATTGCGTGGATTCTTTCTTATAATTTCAGGTAGTTCTCCAGTAGCAGCAATAATAGTATCAGGTTTTGATTGTGCGAGTAAAGCAGCTGCTATTTCATCTAATCCTTGAGGATTTACTGGAATCAAAGGTCGTTGTCCGCTATTCATCGTGTATACACCTCATGAGCTCTTCCAATGACTCTCTTAAAGATCTGAGTATCATTTCCTGCAATAACTTCTGCCCCAGCTTTTCTCAAGTAATCACCATGCTTGCCAGCATGAATTTCATATATTGCAACGCGATTTCCCTTATGGCGTTGTCTTAATTGAGTAATTGCTTCAGCGGTTTGAACTTCGTTACCTAAGAAAGTATCTGTAATAACAACTACTTGTTTTGGATCTTGTCCAGCCAAAAGAGTATCATTTGGAAATACTGTTCCACCATTGTAATGGGTAACTAAAACGTCAAATACAGATGCAAGATCAGTAGTAAAATCTTGAGTTCTAGATTGTCCTTGAGCACTAAAGTTTGTAGCACGTATTTTTGCTCCTTTTCTATGAGCTTTTTTAGCAGCAACAAAACCAGCTAATACAGGTAAACTGATAGTCTTACATGGATCAGGCATGCTCATAGAACTATCCATATAAATATCCAAATCAGGAACAACTTCTTCTTCACCACCATGTCTTTGTCTAGTTCTGCTGTTCCACCCATAAGTTCCAACTCCTGGTAAAATTCTACCTGTTCCCTGAACAGAATAATCTATGTCTAATTTTTCCGTACCCATTGAAGGAGTCCATCGAATAGGCTGGAATGGACTAGTACGAGGTCTACCGAATGGCTTACCAACAAAATTAACATCATAAGATTTTGAGAGCATTTCATAAAAGTGTATGCTTGCTTTCTTTGGATCTCCCTGGCCAAAACCAGCCATAATTTCCTGGAACTCTTCCAAACCGCGGGAATTTTGTGGCAAACCATTGCTTCCTATTTCGGCAAGACGCTTTGCTAATTCATGAGCAGTCTTTTCATCAATATTCTTAGGTAAGTTCTGTCCTGGAGTTTTATCCATCCCACTATCTCCATCTTCTTCTTCGCTTTCTAGGAATGGTGCTATAATTGTTGCATAACTTGCAGCACTTGCTCTCCAAGTACTTTTATTGAAAAAGTCTCCACCCTTAAACATCTCTGCTAATT
>CAYSGT010000060.1:0-6438 GCA_964430805.1 Candidatus Woesearchaeota archaeon | reverse complement strand
TTACTGAGTTGGCCAGATGCAAACTCAAGTTTATAAATGAAGATATTTCTCTAGAACCATGGATGCTTATATGAGCAGAGAATTTCGCTCGGCTTATTTGTATTCTGGATCTGCAACAGGATTATTTACTCCGGAAAGATTTGAAGAGTTTATCTCTATAGATGTTGCAGAATTCCTGAAAAGAAAGGGTATAGACTCTTCATTTGAGCCTGATCAAACCTGGGTAATTGGCTCTAAAAAGAAACAGTTTGATTATTTATTTAGAGGCGCAGCTCTTGGAATAGAGCATGAAATAGAACTGCCTGCAGGACCCTGTTCGGTAAGAGTGATGTTCAGACATCAAGGAGCAGAAGCTGTAGAATTTTTAACTGATTTTTTGTCACAACGCTTTGCTCTGGAAACCAGAAGGAATTAATAGCAAATTTTAAATAGCCCTTTATCTGGGGAATGATAACTCTTAAGAGGTTTTACTAATTACCATGGATACAAAGAAAATGGAAAGTTATTTTCTAGCATCTATTTTATATAATCTCGGAGACAAACTATAAAATGGATATGCCAACAGAAATGCAGCACCAAGCAATGGGTTATGACAGAGCCGCAACTATGTTTTCACCTGAGGGACATTTGCTTCAGGTAGAATATGCTGAAAAGACTGTAAAGCTTGGAAGTAATAGTGTTGGACTTGTCTGCAAGGACGGGGTTGTCTTTGTTGCTGACAAAAGAATTCGAGACAACTTAATTGCTTCTGAATCCGCTATGAAAGTTTTTGAAGTTGATGAACATGTAATGGCTACTGCCGCCGGAATTGCATCTGACGCCCGCGTATTAGTTGACAAGGCTCGACTGCTTGCACAGCAGCATAAAGTTTCTTATGGATCTAGCATTGACCCAATCAGCATTATCCAAATGATTGCAGACAACAAACAAGCATACACTCAATATGGGGGCTCACGTCCATTTGGCGTTGCTATAATGATTGCTGGCGTGGCAAAGGGCAAATGCCACTTATACACTTCAGACATAACTGGCAACTTCTTTGCTTATCGAGCCAATTCAATTGGGGAGAATGACGAACAAATAAAAGAAGAATTACGCAAAGGGTTTAGGGATGATATGACTATTGAAGAGGCAATAAAATTTGTAATGAAAATATTTAAGGAAATTCTTGGAAAGAATTTTGAATTGTCTCGCTTTGACGTTGGAATGATTTCCATTAAGGATGCAAAGCTTGTGCGTCTTCACGGTGAAGATTTGCGTAAATATGCTAAGTAAGGCCAATAGGTGGGTTTAAAACCCCTGTTCTTTCTGGCAAGTTATGGATCAAACAGTATATACAATAAAACAGGTTCACCATGCCTTGAAAGACCTTGGACATGAAAGAAGTATGCCTGCACTCAGAGAATTCGCTAGACAATGCGACATATACTCTAATGGCAATTTGATTCCAGAGTCAAGGCTTCCTGCTTTAAGATCGGATATGTGGATTTCTACACACGATGACATTATTAGAGCACAGTTAGAAAAATCAATGACAACATAATCCTATTTTTGTAGTTTGTTTTATACCGCACAGATTCTTATAATCCTTATCCTTATAGAGATTATGAGTAAAAAAATCGCAACAAAGGCCAGGGGGGAGGACAAAACAACTCCACTGATCAAGTTCAAAATGTACATGATGTTGATTTAGATAAGTCAAGATATAGTGGAGATAATAGGCTTTCTACAAATGAAGGTTCTACAATAGCTGACTCTGCTAATCTTGATGGGAAGAAATATGATTCAGATGATATGGGTTCAAGCAAAAGAGAATATGTAAAAGAGAGTGAAAAAGTGATCGGGGGTCAAACTACCGGTAGAAGTGCTGAAACGGCAAGAGCAGGATCAGGCTTGACAGACGACTTCGAAAACGCACGTACTGTAAACACTAGACATGACCTGGAGAATAAAAGTTTTACAGCTCATGAAGATAATGTTACCAATTCAACCCATTATCAAACAACAAAACATGAGGATAATCGCGAGTCTCATCTTAGAAGACTGAGGCAGGCCTTACGCATGCTTCAAGAAGAAGTAAGCCACTTAGAAGGCAAATCAGTTGCAACAGTTATCTAAATCTTTAAATAATATGCAATTTGTCTTTGATTATGGCTAATGTTGAGGCGCGCATTAAAGTTAAGGGCAAGAATTTTGAGATTTCTGTAAACTTAGATGAAGCACTTAAAGTTAGGGCTGGAACTGGAAATGTCTCTGCTGCACTAAATTCTCCGGCAATTTATACTGATCTTAAGAGAGCACTCGCTGCTTCTAAAGCAGAACTTAACTATGCGTTTGATACAGATGATGTTTATGCTATCGCTGAGAGGATTATGAAGAAAGGCGAGATTCAGAAAAACCAGGACTTTCGCGAGGCTGAACGTGAGAAGAGAATTAAGCAGGTTATTGATCTTGTTTTAAGAAATGCGGTTGACCAACATGGAAGACCTTATACTGAAGATAGAATCCGCAAGGCAATAAACGAAGTGCATTTTAACTTTGACAATAGGCCAGCAGACCAGCAAATGCCCGAGTTAATTACTAAACTGGCTACTGTTATTCCAATTAAAGTTGAAACTAAAAGGATAAAGATTACAATTCCTGCCAGATTCAGCGCCCAGGTTTATGGAATGTTAAAAGATTATAAAGAAAGTGAAGAGTGGCTGGGTAATGGAGATTTGCAAGTTGTTATGAATATTCCTTCTGGATTGCAGATTGACTTTTATGATAAGTTGAATTCAGTAACTCACGGCGCAATTGTTAGTGAAGAAATCAAGAAGTAAAAATGCAGTAGCAAATTAACTACTAAGATCCATATATATTTTATTCGTTTTATTTGTATGTTTAGAGAAAAAACAAAAAATGTTCTTTTTGCTACGGGTTTACTTGTAGGATATTTGGGGAGTGCCTTAGGAGCAGCTATATGGGCAGACAAGGCTATAGAAAAAACAAAAGCTAAGATTGGTAGGGCAAACACGGAAGAAAACCAAAGAAGAGCCACATATTCTGAAATTTCTAGATTAATTGCTGATTTTGATGGCAGACCTGGAACTTCTACTGAAGATTGGGCAATTGTTTACAATAAAGCTTTCGGACTACCTTTTGATGCCTATAGAGAAAATCCAGCTAAACTATCATTGCAAGACTTGACAAGAATAGATGTAGATGCAATTCGCAGAGAAATTGGGAAATAAAATTTTAACCTATCTGCGATCTCGCTCCAGCAAATCCAGAGGCGGTATCTAAGTTTCTTTTTACGTTAAAATAGTACCCTGCTTTTGCTGCCAAATCAAATAACCCTTGAGGAAAATCCCTAAAATAAGTTATGACACTATTATAGGAATGAATCTGTTTTTTACGGATCTCTCTTCTTTCTCTAGAAGATGTTTTTTGTAGAAACCCAGGTGTTAGCTCCATTAGAGAGACTGCAAGAGCCACCTGCTCTTGAGTTAAACCAAGTTCTTCTATTGGAATTCTCGCAATTTCGATTTCAGTTTTCCTTTTGCCAAATCCGGTAGTATATTTTTGGTCAGTATGATGGGGAAATAAAGTACTAGCTAGACGTTCAGATTGCTCAGGCCTTCGGAAGTTTGGCCTAAGATCTTTTTTAGTACCGTAAAAGAATAAATCATCAAGACCACTTGCGACAACTACATTTCCAAAATCTGCATCAGCAGAAACTTCAGCACAAATTCCCTCAACTCGATACATTCCATTGGCTCCATAAACTCTAACAACTCCACAGATTCGGCCGTTGTCAGGTGCTGCAGCAATGCGAACAGAGGCTCTGTTTAACATGATGATGAAGAAAATTTTGAATTTATAAATATTTAGCAAATCGTTACTTTAAACTATATTCTATTTTTTAACAAAATCGCTACTGACTCAATAATAATTATTCCTAAGATTGTGAAAAAACTATTCAATGCGCTTATCTGCAGGCCAATTAGATGCAAGTAAAATATTACTAATGGTACTATGGCTATGCTTAATGCAAAAGATAAGGCTATTCTTTCTATGTAGTCAATGCTTTTTTCTTGATTGTGTTTGGCCAATGGAAAAAATATGAATGTAAGCAGGAATCCTGGCAAAAATAGGACATAAGGTATGCCAAGGATAATTCGAAAGGCTCCCAGTATTCCCAAAGAAGTAAATATTCCGAGAACTAGGCCAATAATGGCTAGAGAGATTAGGCTACCTAAGAATACTGCTGCAAACTTTCCCTTCCAATTCAGATTACTCCACTTCATCTTCGTCCTCCAACACTAATATTGAAAGTAATAGGATTAAAACTCCTGCTATGGCTGAAATAAGCCAGCTGAGCCATCCTAAAGAGCCTGTTTTGAATTTAATAATAAAGGACCCTAATATGGCGAGGGTTAAAACAAATAAGTAATCTTTCTTTGTAACTTCTTTATGCTCTTTAGGCAACTGCTCGCAAAACGTGTCTAATGCTCCCAGGGCAATCACTATTAATAGCATATAATTCAAATTCAAGTAATTTGATACATATCCAGGCCATAACTGCTCAATAAGCAATAAGCCAAGATAAGTCACTAGAAGCACTTGGAATAAATGGTTTATAGTTAATGCTGTTTTTCCCTTAAACAAACATTTCATGAGAATACCCCTGGCTTATAGACGGTTATGTTTATCCAATCAATAAAGAATGTACTGTTTTCAGGATTCTTTGATAGTTCAATAATATCAAAAGATAAACTTAATTTATTCTTTTCAGGATATGAGCCCGATAATGAAAATAATCTTTCTGCAATTACCCAATCATCTTCTTGTGGCAAGTAATTATCAAAATTTGTCCAGGTATAATTCCAACCAATGTTGTTTTTTATTCCTAAACTGAATGAATTATTTAAATCGGTTAAGAATTTCAGTTTAATGGCGCTAAGTATGGCTTAAGAGAGTCTTCGGGACTTCCAATATCGTAGAAGTAATTGAATTCTTGATTCTGGATGAAATTTGCGTATAAAAGATAGCCTACTATGAAAATAGGAATCAATAGGATTATCACTTTTAGCCAACCTGGAATTTTAACAAACGTATTCATAGACATTTCTCCCATTTTTTCCTAAAAATTTATTGAAACACGCGTTGTTAAAACTTTTGGTTCCTGTGTAAATATAGATTGGTCTTGTGGTGTTGTACTGGTTCATTAATTCGATGGTTTTTTGTTCATCTGCCCCATACCAAAATGTATTCCATTCCGATTCATTCCATTTGTTTTCATCAAATAAGCCTGGGGCGATTATTGTCCTGTTTGAATAAGCTAAAATCCACGGAGAATATTCTTTTGAGAAAGATATAATCATTGAATTTTGTTCTGTGGTGATTGATAATTCTTTTATCACAGACAAGTCCTCTTCTGTAATGATTTGGTTTTTTGCACTTAGAGATTCTTTGGTTATAATATAAGCACTTGAAATGAACAAGAGTGCTAGAACGCCAACACCAAGCCATTTCTTTTCTTGGATTAAGAGGCTAAATCCTAAGCCCACAAACATAAGCAATATAATATCTAAGTGAATGATAAATCTGTTAAAGAAAAATAACTGGAAATATACAATTGCAGCGTTAATTAGTGCCCAAATAACTAGGAAATTAAATTTTCTTTTCTTTAAGAGTGAAAATATTCCAATTAATGCAAAAGTAAAATATGCAAGTGTCAGAAATTGGTATTGTTTAAATGAAATAAATGTGCCTGGACTCTCTCCAGTATCTACAAAACTAGATGCAACAGGCTCAATGACTGTAGAAATTGCTGGCCAAAACCTTCCGATGTAGAAAGAGACTGCAATTAGAAGAATGATTATTCCATATAAAACATAAGTGAAATATTTCTTGAAATCATATTTTTCCCTCCAACCTACAGCAAAAGTATAGAAAAAGTAGGATAACCCTAAAATATAGAAAGTTGGTCTATGTACTGCTCCTAGGATTCCTCCAAAAATAATAAACAGATATAGATATTTTTTTCTATTTATAAGTTGGTATCTTTTTAGAAAACATATGCTAAAAAGCATTAAAGCAAGTCCAAGGACATTTCTGAAATACATGAAAGTAAATGTTAGAAATTGAGTTACAGAAACAGAATAAAATAATAAGGAAATGAGTGCAGGGGTCTTTCCAAAGTATAGTTTAGTACACCAGTATAAAGCTAAACCAAGAATAACAATTGAGAGAATGAATATCCATTTGATTATGAAATCGGCACTGAAAAAAAGCTTTAATGGCTCCATTAAGTATAGAAAAGCTGGTTCCATTGTTGGACCAGTTACAATCCACGCATCTTTTCGCGCTAGTCCATGCTCAATTGCATATTGGTAAATCCCAGCATCATAGCCTAGAGGAATATTGCTATTCAAGTAAGGAATTACTCTTAAG
>CAYSGT010000059.1:2403-6968 GCA_964430805.1 Candidatus Woesearchaeota archaeon | reverse complement strand
AAAAACAGAATAAACTTCTTTTACAATTAAATCCTGGGCATATGCTATATTTCTGTGAGCTTCTCTCTTTAATCTTGCCTGTAAGGGAATATTTTCCATTTTATACAGTATCTGCAAAGGTTATACATTTATATATCTTTCGTTAATAGCATGACATCATCTGTGCCATAAGGGGCGCGGTTTTCAGATAAGATTTCGTTGCGGTAGATGTCTTGGTTTCACAGAGTTTCTTACAACTTAACAAGGATATCGAAATTCTTCTAAATACAATCAGTGATTCTCTAGTAGTAAGATTTATTAGTTTGATTTAAGTCTGAGTTTGACATCATGAAACCAACATATAGTTTGCATAGATTTAAGAAATTGAGGCCGAACCTAAGAGAAGAGTTTGACCGCGCACTGGAGAAAGTTGCACAGATTGAAGAGATTGAAGATATAGAATTTGAAAGGCAGCTTGGAGGACACTCAAAACCAAACGTACATGAAATATTTGAACTAAAGGGAGAGACAGGAAGAGAACAGGTAGGTCAAAGCAGAGTAATGCGCCTTTACATATATACTAGAGACAGCCGCGTTGGAAGAGGAATAGGGTGTATTGTAAAACTTTTTTACCGAAATAAATCACAGGAGCCAAAAATAAAAGAAGGGGTAAGAAAAATCACGCGTCAGGAGATCTATCCTATTTATCTCTCGACTATGCTTAATTAAAGTTATATAACTTTAATATTAGTTATATAATTTTATATAATTACGCCTTATTCCTGTGTGAATAAACGAAGGGTTTATTAACTTTAATTAAGGTTATATAATAAGGTGAATGATGGGAATAAAAACTTTTAACATTGATGAAGAAGTTTATAAGCAGTTTTCCGCCCACTGCAAAAAGAACGGTGTGAGTATGAGTAAGAGGGTTGAAAATTTTATTAGAGATGAAGTCTTAAAGATTAATGCTTTCATGAAAATGCATAATGATAAGAAAGCTAGTATGGAAAGAACTAGGTCTGTAGCAGTTAAGTCTGAAAATGCCAATAATCATACATTTAGTAAGTATTGCTGATTAAAATATGGCCTCAAAAAGAAAATAATAATTCGGCTCAAATAGTCTTAGGTAGGACTTTTCTATGTATTGTTCTATGAGGCGTATCTGTAAGAACTGCTAATCCTCGAAGTGTGACGCCATCACATTCCAGAATAGTTCTTAACAGCTCTCCAAGATTCTCTCTTTCTTCACTTAATTGCCTTTCTAACTCTGCCAATTGTTGATTAGACCTAGAAACCCCTCGGTAAGCTTTCTGTAAGACCGGATCATCAAAAACAACAATTAATTCAGAGGAGCCTCCCAAACTTGCTGCTGCCTTTCTTATATCCGAGTATACTTTGTCAAGACTTCTACCCTCCACTCTTAACTTTCTGCCTTCAACATAAGCAACCCAACCTTTGGCTACGCGATTAAGATGAACGTATAAATCCATCGGCAAGTAACAAAATGACCCTATAAAAAGCTTATTAAATGATTATGCAAACTTTTCTATCTTAAAAGAAACTTCTTTCTCTGTTAATTCTTCGACACGCCAGACACGCTTTGATCCATTATCTGCTTTAAGCACAAGGTAAGTTATCTTGAAATCTTTGTCTGTATTTGCAATTAAATTATATTCTCCCTGCTCTACTATCATCTCTTGCTCTTTTTCCATGTTGCTTTTTATTGTTTTGATGTTTAAATATATTTGGTTATTAGTTCAGAACATTCTATATTCAAAATTGCAAAGAGAAAAATAAAACTTTAACTGCTGCTCTTTTTTTGAGTTCTATCTCTTGCTCTTAATTCAGGAAATCTTTTACTAAAATCGTCCAAAAACATTATATCAAAAGATCCTATTGTTAATAAGTATTCTCCAATTGCTTCACCTCTAGCGAACTCTGCGCGATTAGCAGCTATTTCTGCAACTGCTGTGGCTTCAGTAGACATATAAGCCACATTCAATGGTTCCATATTTATTCTTACCAATCCTTTACATGACAAGTAATCTGCTACTCTTTCATCTAAAGCTCTTACGTTAACCCTTTGGGCATAAAATTCCTGTATATAAACTTCTGACATAAATTAACCCCATTAGAACTATATTTAAGCTTTTGTTTCTTAGTTTCTGGTACCCTAGAATCAAAAAATTAAAAGAAGATTATCTTCTACAGTAAGAAGTTTCTTTGAATCTTACTAGGAGGTGGTTAAATATATTTGGGGAGTTAAAAGACAAATTCTATAAGGTTGTTTTTCTTATAAAATGCATGGATCCAAAATATGAGACTGCAAGAAGACTAAGAATTGCTCAAGATCTCGCTAAGCAGATTAAGCCATTTACAAAGGCAATAGTTTTAGGAGGCTCCATGGGTTACGGTATGAATTATTCGCTAAGAGAGAACTCAGATATAGATCTCGTCGTAATATTTGACAAGAATCAATTAGATGGGCTATTAAGTAAGGAGTATTTCAAGGAATTTGATTTAAGTGAACCTATAGAGCTTATAAAGAAAGAACAAGCAGGGTTTTTTTGGGTTACTAAATTTATTCAAGACGTTGAGGTTAATATTTTTATGTATGAAATGAATGCTTATGTTAATTACTGTTTATTCAGGAAAAAGATTATAGGTTACAGAAAAGAGGGAACGAAAACAAACGGAAAAGGATACCTATTCGATGGCACATTAATCGAATTTGACCAAAATGTGCGGAAATTTGGTAAAGGATATTTGTATGAGAAGCCTATTTTATTTGAAGGAAAATATTGGAATGCAGTACCAAGAAATGACCTCATATGTTCTTACCATATATTACATGAAAAAGACAATTTTTGGAAAGAATTGGAATTAAAAGTCTGGAGGGAGATTGTTAAATTGTTGATAAAGGAATACGGGAATAAACCTGATCTAGACAAAGTTGGTCCAATTTACTCGCACTGGGTTTACCAGAACTCTCCTGAAAGGTTACCCTTAGGATTCATTGAAAAAGTAAAGAACAAAACAAAAGAAGAGATCTATTACATCACAAAACTCTGATGAGTTTGTTAGCTGTTTTGTGATTACAGTTGATAATCTACGCTTCTAAATATTATCTGATTTCAACTAGTATTAACTAGCTAATTTTTAGACTAAAGGCTTTTAAATTGACTAAATTCCTCAAAGATATGGTTTTAGGTACAACGACTTGGAACGAAAGAAATATGCATAGGCTGGTTGAGACTAGAGATGCCGCTAAAGAAAGAGGAATGTGTAATCCCCTAATCTTAGATTATGGTCCTGGCGGTGTTGTTTATTTCTTAGCAGATTTATTTCCTAAAATGGTTGATGGAAATTGGACTGCTTGGGATAAAACTCAGAGAAGGGTTGTTAAGTTAGTTGAAAACCTTTTTCGAAAAACTGGCTTGTTCAGGTTAGAGACTTTTGAAACAAGCGAGATTGCTGAACTATTTGGTGAATTAAATCCCGAGGCAATATTGGTAATAGATAATGAGAAAAGAGTTGCAGAATCTGTAAGATATGGGGTTGCTCGTGATAATGTTCCAATCCCTATAACTTGTTATGTTCACGACGTTCAAAAAAGTCCATTTCATAGACAAGGGGATATTGTATTTGCGTATAACCTTGTTCACAGAACAAAAGATCAACAGAGAACATTAGATCATATTTCAGGTTCAACTAGGGTTGGGGGCTTGTTGTCAACTACCGCTGAAACAACCCCTAAAGGGTTTAATAAAATTGGAAGAGGATTATACGAAAGAATGAATTGAAATTTACGTCGATTAAACGAATATAATGCTTGAAAATCAAAACATTTAAATAGGCACAAAAATAAACCTGTTTACACACAATGGCAAAGACAAAACCAACAATTAACATTGCTTTCGTGGGTCACGTAGACCATGGGAAGAGCACTACAATTGGTAGATTGATGTTCGATTCTGGGACTATCCCTCAGCAAGAACTTGACAAGCTTAAAGTGATTGCTAAGGAACATGGTAAGGCTGGATTTGAGTTTGCCTATATTATGGATAAGTTCAAAGAGGAAAGAGAAAGAGGAGTTACTATTGATTTGTCTTATCAAAAATTGATTACAAACAAGTATGAAGTTACAATAATTGATGCTCCTGGACACAAAGACTTTATTAAGAACATGATTACCGGCGCTTCACAATCTGACGCTGCTTTCTTGACAGTTGCAGCTGCTGAAGGAGTTCAACCTCAGACAAAAGAACATGCTTGGCTTTTGAGAACTATGGGTGTTAAACAGATTGCTGTTCTTGTTAATAAGATGGATACAGTACAATGGAAAGAAGATGCTTACAAAAAAGTTGTAGCTGATGTTTCCGCAATTCTAAAGCAAGCTGGTTATAAAACCGAAACTATGGCCTTCATTCCTGCTGCCGGTTACTTAGGAGATAATGTTGTTAAGAAATCAGAGCATATGCCTTGGTATAAGGGACCAACTGTTAGAGAACAATTAGATTTGTTTGAGTTGCCTAACAAACCAACTGACTTGCCACTCCGAATGCCTTTACAGGATGTTTATG
>CAYSGT010000059.1:0-2393 GCA_964430805.1 Candidatus Woesearchaeota archaeon | reverse complement strand
GAACTGTTCCAGTTGGAAAGATTGAAACAGGAATCATGAAGCTAGGACAAAAAGTTGTAATACTGCCTGGAAGAAGCGGAACAGGAATTTCTGGAGAAGTTAAAACAATTGAAATGCACCATGAACAGATGAATCAAGCTGAGTCAGGAGACAACGTTGGAATTAACATTAGAGGTGTTGGAAAGAAAGATATTGCTAGAGGAGATGTAGTTTGTGATGCTGCTAAGCCAGCTACAATTGTACAAGAGTTTATAGCTCAAGTTGCTATAATCTCACACCCAACTGTTATTGCTAAGGGTTACACACCTGTATTTCACGTTCACACAGCTCAAGTGCCATGTCAATTTGTAGAATTAATTGAGAAACAATCGCCAGATGGAACTAAAGCTACAAACCCAGATTTCTTGAAGAATGGAGATGTTGCTAAAGTAAGAATCAAGCCAATTGGAAATCTTGTTTTGGAAACACAGGCTGCTAATCCTCATATGTCAAGATTTGCAATAAGAGATGCTGGGGCTACAGTTGCCGCTGGTGTATGCTTAGAAATCACCGCTAAAAAGAACTGATTTCTTGGAAAATAAAAACTCTAAACTTAAAATGACAAACAATTCCATTGGTGTGAAAGATTCCTTTTTAGACAAAGTTGTAGCTTTAATTCCTCAGCAATCCGTAAGATTTATTGTTTATTCACTCTTGCCGATTGTAATCTTGTATGCCTCTAGATTGGTTAGTGAAGATATCTAAAGAGTAATCTATTAAATTGGAAAGAATTATAAATAACTTAAGAGGATTGTATTTATGGCAGAAATGTTAATTCCTATGAGTGCTGGACTTGCTGGTGGAGCTGTTGGTGCAATAATTGTTTTTCTTACAACTATTTTAGGAATGATGGGTGGATCAAAATCTGCAAAATTACTTCAAGATAGTTTTTGGGGAAAACTTGGTTATAAGGTAAACTTTGGCGGAGCAATCTGGGGAGCTATTTTGGGTTTCATATATGGATTCGTTATTTGGTGGATTTTTGCTATAATTTACAACTCAATTTAAAGTAATATGTGGTATCTGATAATTATTTCCTCTCGATAGATTTAAAATGGGAGTATATAGCTAACTTTCATGAGTAAAACTACAAAACCCCTTTTCCCAATAAGTGCGGATCATTTAGCCAAAATAGTCTCAGAGATAGAGTTTACAACTAGACTTAGACTCATAAATGTCTCTCCACAAAGAGGAGTTAAAAAGTTTAAGGTAATTCAAGGTCTTGTAGGACCGGATTACTCATTTACGGCAGGACACTCTAGAGAAACTGACGGCTATGTTTTATTTGACATGTGTTCAAGCCCGTTAGATGGGTTTAGCAGAGAATTAAATCTACTAGGTTGTTTAAGGGCAGGATACGCAGAAGGCCGCCTGCTCCAAGCAATAGATGTTAGGCCTATTAGAGGCACTGTTACTGTTAACAAGCATGATTTTATGGGGGTTGTCTTTGTTCAAGAAAGAACTAAATCGGCCATGAAAGAAGAAATAAAGCCGGATAGTGATCTTTACAGGAGTTTATCCGGAGCAAGTGCTCAAACAATTGTCAGTGCGCTAAAACAAACAACCCTTTACAATGCAGCTTATTTGGAGTTTAATAAAACAGGGGAATGTGGTTTTGATGGGCTGGCAGAACACTTTAGAGGTTTTGAATTTTCTCCTACAAAGATTAGATAAAGCATAGGTTTATATACAAGTTCAACCTCTGTTATTTGTAGTTAATATTCAATCTAGAGGCGTGGTTTTAAATTTTAGATAATACGAAAACGCATTATTGCATTTCGAAATCAACACGAAACGATCGCCTCTTGATCACAATTAATTACTTTATTCTCATTTTAGCAACTTTTTTATACTCTTCTTTTTGTGGAGTTTTATGGATATAGTAATTGAATCTTCTACAGAGGTCAAACAGAGAGGCGTAAAAAATGGTTTAGCAAGAGTTCCTTACTTTAATGGAGCTGAATTCTACACCTCCACAAATAAATCTGGTGTACGCGATCAACCATGGGGAGTAGATGAAATTTTTACAGGTGCAATAAATAGAGCGAAGGGGGCATATGGTTCTAGAGAAGCTCACTTTGGAGCAGGTGTTGAATCAGGAGCCATCCTAGTAGCTATTAGGGAAGGATTTTCTCTAAACTTTACTGCTTGTGTGTTGTGGGATGGAAAAAAATTATATCCTGGATGCGGTATGAGCTTTAAAATTCCAGATAGTGCATCCGAACTCATGAGGAGGGAGATAGATCTTCAAACCGCATTACATCTAGCTGGAATTACGGATGATCCTAAAATAGGAAAGGGTAAGGGCTTAATATCTCTTATAACCAATGGAGAATTTGATCGCGCTAGACTAA
>CAYSGT010000058.1:0-7000 GCA_964430805.1 Candidatus Woesearchaeota archaeon | reverse complement strand
TATGGTTTCATTCATTGTTGTAGCAGTGAAATTATCAAGAAGATAATCTTTTAATATTCAATTCCTATACTCTCTAGATGAACTCCTGGAAGTCAATAATAATAAGATATGCTTTGCTTTTGCTGTTTGGTTTGGGAAACTTATTTATTTTTTATGTTGTATTTACTCCTCTGACAGTTTATCCAGTATTTGGGCTAATCAGTTATTTTTATGAAGCAACCCTGCTAGATGGCGGCGTTTCTGAATCTTGCGATGTAGCGGCAAATATGTTTCCATTTCTAAAAGGTTTAGCTTGTATGAAGACCACGATTTTATTTAATGGGTACTTTGCCAGCATAATCCCTGCATGTGTCGCAGGCTCGGCTTATTACTTGTTATTAATCTTAAATCTAAGTACTCCGCTAAAAACTGGTCAGCGTGTAAAAAGCCTATTTTTTCTGTTGGGGATTTTTTTAATTATAAATATATTAAGAATATTTAGCTTTGCTTTAATATATGCAAATGAAGGGTTTGAATTTTTTAACATCGCTCATGCGACTACATGGTATTTCGGCAGCACAGTACTGGTAATAATATTATGGTTTACAAATATTTTAGTTTTCAAAATAAAAGAAATACCGGTCTATTCGGATTTCAAATTAATAATTTCTCAAGTTAGGGGTCAAAAATGAGTCTTTTAACAAGCATAATAGAATCAATAGTTTCGATTATAGGGGAATTAGGTTATCTCGGAATAATCCTTGGAATGTTTATTGAAAGTTCATTCATACCTTTTCCGAGCGAGGTTATCCTGCCGCCTGCAGGAGTCCTTGTTGCCCGGGGGGAAATGTCTTTCATTTTGGTATTGGTTTCTTCGCTAATTGGAAGCCTTCTGGGAGCATATCTTAATTACATTCTAGGCCTTCATTTCGGGAGAAGAGTAATAAACCATCTAATAACAAAATACGGCAAGTTTATGCTTCTAAAGAAAGAATCTTTGGATAAATCAGATTACTATTTCAAGAATCACGGAAGCATAACTACTTTTACAGGCAGGCTTATCCCCGCAGTAAGGCAGCTAATCTCTCTTCCCGCAGGGTTTGCAAGGATGCCCTTAGGCAAATTCACGCTATATACCGCTCTGGGAAGTGGAATATGGTCTTCTATTTTGATTTATGTAGGTATTTTATATGGCAATAATAAAGAAAACATAGACTCTTTTTTAGGTTCAGCGACAATAGCCGTGCTGCTAATAGTAGGGATTATAATTATATTCTATCTGTTTTATAAAAGAAAGCTTAAAAAAGTATTTTAGTGCAATGTTTTGTTGCCAGCGCATATACTTCTTCGCATCATTTCATGGGTACCCACTTTAGAAACAGTTAAATCTAAGAGTTAATTTAGATTGAAGATGAAGATTGGAATAGATTTTGATGATGTAATTACTGAATTTACTGACCCTTTAATGAGTTTTTACCATGAAAAATATGGGAAAAAAGTAGGGAGAGACGAAATAAAAGAATGGGATTGGGGATTGTATTGGGGAATTCCTAAAGAAGAAGCAGATAAAAGAGTCAATGAATTTCATGAATTACATAGTATAAAAAATGTAAATCCTCTCGAAAACGCGGTATCTTCTCTAAAAAAGTTAATTAAAAATAACGAACTATTCATAATCACTGGGAGACCAATTATATTTAAATCAAAAGTTGAGTCATGGCTGAAGCATCATATAGAAAATGAATTAAGAATAATACATGCTGGTGAATGGCATAGCGGACAAGCAGCCTCAAAATCAGATATTTGTAAAGAGTTAAACATTTCAGTGCTTCTAGAAGATGCTCCAAATACAGCAGTTGATTGCGCCAATAAAGGAATAAGAGTAATCCTTTTTGATAAACCATGGAATCAAAAAGTAAAACATGACAAGATTATTAGAGTAAAAAACTGGAAAGATGCATTAAGAGAAATAAATAAAATTGTATCTTTTTACTGAGATAATGTGCCTTTTCTAGCGTCGACCACAGACTGAACTTCGAGTTTTTCTACGGCTTCTAAAATCTGGCAGTCGTTGACTTCTATCCTATAGCAGCCGTCTCTAATTGTAATCTTTGTCTCATTTCCTTTTAATAGCTCAACTACTCTGTTTCCAGGCTGATTTTCGCAGGTAACCCATTTATCTTTATTTGCACCAGCCTGCCAGAAATCTAAGTTCCCTGCAATAACTTTCATCTGGTTATCGCTCATAAATGAGGAAATACTTGCAACAGCAAGCGGGCTATATCTGCATTCCGCGAGTCCGTTGCTATTGATCGAAAGATAAGCAACAGCCCCAGGCATAAGAAGATTTGATGGCGCGCCATCAACAATAACTTCACTTTCACGCGGATCATTTCGCAGATACAAATTATACTTTATTAGCTTGCTACTAGGCGCTTTTATATAATAACTGTGGTGGAAGATTGGAATTTCACCAGCTCTTTCTTTTGAGAAAGTGAGGCCACCGTACTCAAAAGAATTCAAACTCTTAAAGTAAGAAGAGGAGATTACAAATACTAAAATAATTGCCCCAAAGAAAATGAGCACACCTAAGAGTTCTTTTTCCAGTTTTCTTTCTTTGGGCGAAGCTTTTTTTGTTTTGACCATTTTATAAGGTAATAATCTTGTTTTTTAAATTCTTTGCATGTTTAGTTTATACCAAGTACTCTGTACAAAAATGCATCGACAGTTTTTAAGTCACCATTTAAGAAAACGCAATTATTCTCCTCGCTTATCCTCGATGTTTCGTTTTCTCTAAGCACAAGTAATATCTCTCCCCCTGGTGCGCACTCTTTCTCGGGCAAATCTCTTTCGCACTTGCCGTAACAGGCCTCTACAACTTTACTTGCATAAATTCCTAAGCTATTATATATCTCCTGGAGTCCTCCTCCAATTTGGGAGTCAATGTAAACCTGTCTGTTGCTAAAATCTCCTAGTGTCTTAGTTAGCCCAATTAAAGAGGTATTTATTTCACTCGTGTGATATGTAAAATAATATTTCTGTTCGCCTAAGGAATAAACCCAGTACTGTCCATTGTAATTCAATCCCTCTTCATTGACTTCACTTTGGTTATTGTTTGATACGCTGCTTAACGCAAAACCAAGAGAGCTAAGCACAAGTAAAGCAATGATAACTATTCCCCCAATGCGCTTTCTCTTCTTTTCCTTTTCAGCCATTTCAGCCGCACTTAATATAGTTCTCATGTCAAGATTTCTTAGAAATCGTACTTTTTAAAATGTAGGAATATTATTGGGATAGGAATAACTGCATGAGGTTGATCCCAATTTAGTTGATTGTATAACTTTACCTTCAGAATTCTTCCTTAGATAATTCTAGATAAATTATAATCTAATTGCCAGAACTGTCTATATTTCCGTTATCTATCGTTATGCTTAATGTAAAAAGATAAAAATCCTAGCCCCCCGGCAAGTCAAAGAAAAAAAAGAAAAAAGAAAAAAAAATTAAGCTTGTTTAAGCTGTAACAACAGTAGCCGCAGTAGTGGTTGTACCCTTTAACTTATGGCCAACAGTTGTTTCTGGATTCTGAGTGGTTAGGTATGTGGCTGCATTTGCAGTATCACCTTGTTCCCAACCGGCTACAAGAGTAGCTACCTTAGAACTAGTACTAACCCAAGGGTTAGCAAATGTCTGAAGTATCCATTCACCTGTAGTTGCGCCTGTAGCTGCAGTCCAAGAAGCACCGCAACCAGCACTACTACCTAGTAAAGTTGATGCAGCTGTATTTACACAGCTACCTCCAACAACAATAAGGTTCTTTGAGGACATTCCTGAACTAGCAAGTTCATCGTCCATAACCTTAACGTCTCCTAGTGTAGTTGAACCAGATCCCGAAACCAAAGCGTCCACTTTAATCAAAGCAACAGCTTGTTCTTCAGGATAACTGATAACCATATTATATTGGTCAGAGTCAGATTGATCTGTGGTAACCAAAGTTCCCCACTGGTCCATCTTTTGATAGACCTTGTCATCTGTCTCTGTTTGTAGTCCAGTACTTCCATAAGCAGTGCCTTTCATGTCAACGTCGCTATTCCATGTGAATGTAGCTTCGCTAACACTAACACCGTTATCGCTGACTCCAGCACCAGATGTCTCTATAATCGCCGCATTGTATACGTCAGATTCATCTTTTTCGTCGAACAATACAATTGCAGGTCGTAAAACATTAGCGTTTCCTTCAACCAAGTAAAGAGTCGTAACGTTATTAGCTCCATTTACCCCAACAGGGAAAGTGAAGTTATAGGTTAATCTTCCAATACTTCCAGCCGCAGAATTATTAGCTGAAGTGTTAACTGAGATCACTGAACTAGTTCCAAAAGTAAAGTTCCAGATCACAGCAGGGTCTGATTTATGCGATGTAACAGTAACATCTGTATATCCGTCCCCATCAGGGAATCTGAAACCAGTAGAATCTTGTCCAGCACCATCAACATTGCCTAAGTCAATAGACAATGGTTCATAGAATGCAAGATTTGCACCCTTTGAAGTTTCTATTGTTGGATAAGCTACAAGCTGTCCAGCTGTCGATGAATCAGGATAGTTCAATCTAACATTCTGACTTCCATCTCCTGCTTTGTTATCTAAATAGGTAACAGTATAGGAACTTCCTTCAATATTTATTGTTCCTGTACCTTCAGCAGTAAGTGTTGCAGAATATACTGTTGTTGGGTCAAGTACGTTTGTGAACTTAACCTCATCACTCGAGTAACCGGTAGTTCCGTTTGTAAGTGTGGATAATTCGACCAGGACTCCCTCGTCTTCATTTCCAACTACAGCAAAACCAGACTCGTTGATTTGAGCAAGTTCTCTGACATTCAAAGGCCAACCGTCATTATCCGCAAGAACAGACTGAGGATAACTGCCAGATTTGTTGTTTAACCATTCCCAGCTAGTAAGAGTATCTCCTTGCCAGTCTGTGAAAGTTATAGCACCCATATCTGTTCCAGATGGATCGATAGAGATTTCTTCCCTATCATCAACATCTTCAATGTCAACAGCCAATCCTTCAAATACAAGTCTGAATGAACCGAAGACAGGGTCTACGAATTCATCGCCTGTACCTAAGAAGTCAGTGCTTCCGTCAGGTGCAAAAACCTGAACCGTGAACTGAGTCATAACACCAGTAGTGCTTCCAGTAACAAAGTCGACTTGAGTTCCATCAATTGCAGTATTATCCGTGCCTAACTTAACCTCGTTTCCATCTTCTAAGGTAAGCCTGTTAGCACCAACAAGAATCTCTGCCTGAATTGTATTCGTAGCAGTTGATTCGTCAGCAGTGTTTACAGCCACCTCTATTCCAAGTATTTTCTTGGAAGCAGCTTCGTTAATCTCTTTTTGGTCAGATAGGCCAGCAGAGTTTGTAACTTTAACAGTAGCAGATGTGTCAGATGCAGCAACAAGTTCTATTGTATATGTTTCATCTTCAACTACAACAGTTTGGGATGGAACAGATGTTGTGCTTCCAGCACTTAAGTACAATGTTTCAGCAGATTTGAACAAGACCAATGAGTCATCGTCAGTAGCAGAAGATATAGTATAATCTGCGCCAAACAAAGATATTGATTCTCCTTCAGAGTCTGTGTGATTCAAAGCAACTGCCTTATCAAAAGTTACCGTAGCATTATACAAGTAATTAGCAGCGGTTGTACTATAAAATAGTCCAGCGCTTGGGTCAATACCTGTAGTAGGTTCTCTTGCAAAAATCACTCTAGGATTTGTTCCTAGAACAATTTGGAATTGTGCCTCAGCATCAACGTTCCCCGAAAATTCGGTATCGGATAGAATCGATGGTAAGTTGCCTTCTGTAACTGAGGTTCTAACAGAGTTCAATGAATTGTTTAGTTGAAGTGGTGTTGAAGAAGTGTATAATGGATAAGCATCAACACTTGCTGCAGCAGCACTACCGCCAGCACCGCCTGCAAGAGCAGTACTCAAAGCTGTAGAAATTTCAGTAACAGCAGATAAATCCAGATTGTTACCATATACTATTGCAACATCAGCAACACCATTCGAAACGAATGGGGCAGGGAAATTAGCTGCTGCAGCAAGTGCAACAGTAGATCCAAGCATAGCTGTTGAAGCTATAGTAGATGCAATCTTTCTAAAATTAAATTTCATTTCTTAAATAAACCTCCTTTCAACTATGTCTCGTGGCAACTCCGCAGAGTTCCTCATCGAGGAAGCCGCACGTTTAATCGGCGACTCGCCAAGTGAGCCGTGCAATACACGCTTTGTAACGTTATTTATCGGTCTCATCATTTTAATTATCGCTCAAAAGAGCGTTAGGTAACCTATCCAATGTATCTTTAAAAAGCTTTCTGTCTTAGTTCGCTTATTATAAGGGTGCTAGAGCAAAGCAAGTAATTGCTTTATAAACCTTTGCTTGTTACTACTCAATGAGTAAAGAACCTCTACGCCTATCTTTCAAGACATTCACATAGATATAGGGCTTTTTTAGAATATATGGTAAAAAGAAACATATAAATATAGAAGAGTTATTGATTAAATGAAATGTCGCAAAAACCAAGAGTTAGAGAGATAACGATCACCGACGATAGAGGGGCATTTACTTCTTTCTTTCGCAAAATTACTGGTGAAAAGTCAGATTTCAGCCTTAAGAGCCTAGCATCCCTGCGTTCCCTGCTCTCAAACGAGAAAGCTCGTATCATTCATGTAATAAAAACAAGAAAGCCTAAGTCTATTTATGATGTTGCAAGGATGCTCCAGCGGGATTTTAAGTCAGTTTCACAGGATATAAAGCTCTTAGAGGAGTTTGGATTTATAGACCTCATAAAAGAGAATACCGGTGGCCGTAAAAGGCTGAAGCCTGTTGCAGTAATCGATGTTTTAAAGATAGAGATTGTCTTGTGATTGCTATCCAACTTGAGTTTGCATCTGTCAAACTCAATCTTTTAGGGCTTAACCCATAATAAAATGCCATGTTTTATAAACTATTGATTCTATG
>CAYSGT010000057.1:3244-7018 GCA_964430805.1 Candidatus Woesearchaeota archaeon | reverse complement strand
TCTTATGCAAGCAATTAAAGATGCTAAACTTGATGTGAAAGATATTCATAAGATTATTTTAGTTGGCGGTCCTACTAGAATGCCTGTAATTAGAAACTTTGTTGAAGGAATTTTGGGAAGGAAAGCTGAAAGAGGAATAGACCCAATGGAATGTGTTGCTAATGGTGCAGCTATTCAAGGAGGAGTTCTTTCTGGAGAAGTTAAAGATATTCTTTTACTTGATGTGACTCCGCTTACTCTCGGAATTGAAACTCTTGGAGGGATTAAGACTTCTTTGATACAGAGAAATACTACTGTTCCTACGAAGAAATCTCAAGTGTTCTCTACTGCTGAAGATAATCAAGGTGCTGTGACGATTCATGTGCTACAAGGTGAAAGAGAGATGGCGGCAGATAATAAGAGCCTGGGTCGTTTTGATTTAGTTGGCATTCCGCCTGCACCTCGTGGAGTACCTCAAGTAGAAGTTACATTTGATATTGATGCTAGTGGTATAATTCATGTATCTGCAAAAGATTTAGGCACCGGAAAAGAGCAGAAAATTAAGATTACTGCTGAAAACAAACTTTCAGAGAAAGAAGTTGAAAGAATGAGAAAAGATGCTGAAGAATTTGCTGAAGAAGACAAGAAGAAGAAAGAGAAGGCTGAAGTGAAGAACCAAGCCGATTCGCTTGTTTACACGATTGATAAATCTCTTAAGGAATTTGAAGGGAAGATTGACGAAGCAGATATTAAGGAGATAAAGAAAGAGAAGGAAGAGCTCAAGAATGAACTTAATGGTGGAGATACTGAAGCGATAAAGCAGAAAATGGAACAACTCAATAAGAAGCTGCACGAAGCCTCAACAAAACTTTATGAGAAGGCGCAGAAGGAAGAGAAACAAGCTAAGGATCACGAAATAGACAAGAATGGACATAAAAAAGATAAGGTAGTTGACGCTGAAGTAGTTAATGATAAGGAAGAGAATTAACTTCTTGAGGAGTTACCTATGAAAATTTATACTCAATACAATAAATTTTTAATACAGAAAACTTTTGTAATGTTGAAAGTTTCTGTCTGTTTAATTTCTAACGGCTCACCTTCGTTCACAATAGGGGGAAGAAATTAAACATGGCTGAAGATTATTATAAAATATTAGGTGTTAGTAAAACTGCAACTGACGAAGAAATTAAAAAAAGCTATAAGCAGTTAGCTAAGAAATACCATCCTGATATTAGCAAAGAGGTTGGCGCCGAGGCTAAATTTAAGGAATTATCTGAAGCTTATGCTGTTCTTTCTGATAAGCAAAAAAGACAGCAGTATGATGCTTATGGAAAAGAAGGTTTTGGGCAGAGATATTCTAGTGAGGATATATTTAGAGGATTTGATCCAACGCAATTTGAAGATTTGTTTGGCGGCTCTATATTTGAAAGTTTTTTCGGAGGCGGTTCGAGGGGGCGTAGAAGGAGTAAGGGAAGGGATTTACGCGTTTCTATAACTCTATCTTTTGATGAAGCGATGAATGGTGTTCAGAAGGAATTGAGAATAAGGAAACACGATATGTGTCATGATTGCGATGGTACTGGTGCAGAAGATGGTGAGATGGAGAATTGTTCCAGTTGTAATGGTTCTGGGCAGGTGCGTAAGGCTACTCGCACACCTTTTGGAAGTTTTATGCATGTAGGAATATGTTCGGAGTGTAATGGACAAGGGAAAGTTCCTGAAACTGTTTGTAAAACTTGCGGTGGCAGTGGAAGTGTTGAAACAACTAAGAAGATTAATGCCAAGATTCCTGCGGGAGTAGATAATGGTTCTACTTTGCGCGTTTCTGGCGAGGGGGAGTATGGTGCTCATGGAAGTGGTTCTGGAGATTTGTATATAGAAATTGAAGTTGAAGATTCGGATATATTTAGGAGAGACGGAGACGATCTTTACTTGAATTTACCTATTACTTTTTCACAGGCCGTTTTAGGTTCGGAGATTAAGATTCCCACTTTAAAGAAGGAAGTTACAATTAAGATTCCTTCCGGGGCTCAGTCTGGGACCAATATACGCTTACGTGGGGAGGGGGTTCCAAATCTTAATGGGCACGGTCACGGAGATATTTATGTTGTTTTAGAAGTTATTACTCCTTCAAAACTTTCTAAAGAGCAGAAAGCTCTTTTTGAGAAGTTGGGTAAGTTAGATGAGAAGAAATCTATTTTAGATAAAATAAGAGATTGGGCGAAGAAATAAGTCGTAGATAGCCTTTTAAAGCCTGTTTGAAGAGAGAATACCTCATGATAAGTAAAAGATATGTTGTTACAGTAGTAGATTCAAGAGCTACAGATCATTCGTCAGTAGACTCTAAAAGATATGTTGAAACTTGCGATATTGATGCGCCTTCAGATAATAGGCATAGGAATGTTAATCCTTGGACTAGGTCTACTAGATTTGCTAAATCTTCTCCTGACTCGCCTCCACAATTGCCTACAATTAGAAGTATTTCTTATACCGATAATCCTGCAGAAGCTATGTTGTTCGATGAGGTTATAGCAGGACTTATCTCGCCTTTAGTGCCTGTGCGAGCAGGAGATTATGCTAGGGTCGAAGAATCTAGTGCATTTGAACATTATATTGATTCTTTTGATTAATACTAGTTGAAATCTCCAATCGAGTTATAGTTTGCTTGAGATATTCAACTGTAATCCCAAAACAGCTAACAAACTAAGGCAGAGTTTTGTGATTTAATCAGTTTTATTCTTTTTACAAATTTATAAATTTCCAACAACAATGTCTTTGAGAATAGATTCTTTATTTTTTACAGGCAATCCGCTTACGAATCTGTTTATTTCAATTACTGCTGGGCTAACTTCCATATCGAATAACCGCCCGATAGATCTTACCTCATTGCAAAGTCTTCTTACATAATCTCTTGCTAACGTGTGGTGTCGTTCTGACAAGGTTCTATCTGGTCGTATTGGCAGATAGGGGGGTGTTGGCGGGACGTACATGTTTATTTGGAATAAAATGGTTTATTGGGATGTGAACTAAATGTTCAAAGCCTCTGGAGGCGTGTCCTATTTGTGTTCACGTATCTCTTCACTTATTAGTGTTCTATTGCAGTTAAATCGTTAGAGTTTATAAGTTTTGTCGAGATGAAAGCGATGGATTGAGATTTTTTGTTATTAAATTATAAGCATAACAGTTAAATATCTCCTTTATTTCTAATGGATAAGGCAATACTCTCTTACAAAGTGAGATCATTACTTTTGAAATGGAAAACACAAAAAAATCATTTTTTAAAAAACCAGCAGATTATTTTGAGTTTTCTAAACATAAAACTAATTACCGCATTGAAATTCTGGCAGGTGTATCCACATTTTTAGCACTATCTTATATTTTTGTTGTTAATCCAGCAATTCTTGGCGAAGCTGGAATGAATAAAAGTGCAGTTTTATTTGCCACCATTGTTGCGTCTGCATTAGCAACATTAGTTATGGGTTTATGGGCAAAGAAACCCTTTGTTTTAGCTCCAGGGATGGAAATGAATGCGTACGTGGCCTTCTTTGTTGTTCTTGTTTTAGGTTTCTCATGGCAAGAAGCATTGGGAGCTGTGTTTTGGTCAGGAGTATTATTCTTCGTTTTAACTTTGACTGGATTTAGAAAGAAAATAATTAATGCTATACCTGATAAAATGAAATCTGGCCTAGCTTTAAGCGTAGGTGTTTTCTTAATGCTTATTGCCTTAAGGTTGGCAGGCATCTTATTATATGAAGGGGTCTCAATAAAAGGAATTGGGGTTCTTTTATTGAGACC
>CAYSGT010000057.1:0-3234 GCA_964430805.1 Candidatus Woesearchaeota archaeon | reverse complement strand
CCATGTCCTATGTTTTCTACTTTGGGCTTATAGCTGTTTTAGTATTACGGAAATTTAAGGTACCTGGGTCAGTTTTAATAAGCATTATCTTTGCTTCAGTTTTTGCACATTTCCTTGGCTTAGGAGAGGTTAAAGAGCCAATAAAAATTTCTGCAGAAATGTTTGGTGCTATTTTTAAGCTCGATTTAGGAGTGATATTTAATCTTAGAATATTAAGTGTAATTCTTGTTTTGTTTTTAATTGACTTTTATGGAAGCATTGCTAAATTCATCGGTCTTACTAGGAGAACTTCCATTGTAGACAAAAATGGTGAGATGCCTCGCATGAAAGAGGCAATGCTTGTTGATGGTACTGCTAATAGTGTTGGAGCAGTTTTAGGTACAACAAGCATCATAACTTATGTTGAAAGCGCAGTAGGAATTGCAGAAGGTGGAAGAACAGGATTTACCGCAGTTGTTGCAGCTATACTTATGTTTGCCTTTATTCTATTGACTCCAATAGTAAATTTAGTTCCTCTTATTGCTACAACAGGGGCGTTGTTTTGGGTAGGCATTGCATTATTCCCTCATAGAGAAGACCTTAAAACATATACTAAATTGGATATTATTTCAGTCTTATTAATGATCGTTGCAGTTATTGTAACTTTTGCGATAGATAAAGCATTATTAATTGGATTTGCAATATTTATATTGGGATTGATAATTAGCGGTAGGTTTAAAGAAATTAATCCTTATATGGTATTATCAACGATATTATTATTGATTGGGTGGATTTTTTCAGTAATTCTTAAATAATATTTATCTTCTTTTATTTAGTTCTAGTTCTAGTTCTTGCTCAAGCGACCTTGAATCTGCTTCTCCCCTTAAGACAAAATTTGCTACTTCCTGCAACTTCAAAGACGGTGCTTGAGGTGTACCCATATAGTCGATGAAGGTTTGTCCATTATTTTTAAACCATTCAACCATATTAGGGGCAACATAAATTATAGGATTTTGTGGATTTCTCTGGTCTATAATTTTATCTACATCTCCATCTCTATCTGCATCAATAAGCGAATAAGCTGGAGCTCTTATCTCAGTAGGACTAATCTTCTGTGCTTTAGGCATTCTGATTACATATATGATTCCTGCTATTCCTAAACCGAAACCAATTGCTGCTCTAGGTACTATTGAAGGCATTCTTATTTTCATAGTTTTCTTAAAAGAAAACAACTTTTAAATCTTCCGAGAACATTAGCCGTGAGCCTAGTTTTGGGCTGTTTCGCCCCCACACGTAACGAATTCATTATTGTTTAGCCATGTGGGCTTAAACTTAACTTAAAATGTAAAATCAAATCATTTTTCTGATTAAGGTTAGTTAACAATATGGATAGGTTTGCCTTTTACAAAGGAATCAATATTATCAATTTGCATGTCATGCCCATTTTTGATGGCTTGATCTGTTTTATAGGCTACATGAGGGGTTATGAAAATTTTTGAATGATTCTTTAAGGATTTCCATACCTCGCTCTTATAATCTCCAATATTTATGCTGGCTAAATCTAGTGCCGCACCAGCTAGTCTATTATCTATAGCTTTAATGAGTTCTTGAATATCATAAACTTCTGTTGAAGCAATACTTACAAAATAAGAATCCTTTTTCATAGCACTAAATTCTTTTTTACCAAGTAGCCCTTTAGTTTCTGCAGAGCTAGGCAAAGCACAAAAAACAATATCGCTCTCTTTTAGCATGCCTATTAAGTTATCTCCTCTTTTGTAAAGTTTAACATTCATACCAAAAGCTTCTGCTAGTGTCTTAACTTTTTTACCAATATTTCCTGCTCCCAAAACTAACAAGTTCTTTTTGTAAAGTGTACTAGTAGTTAATGTTTCAACTTCTGAAACATATTTATGAATTCTTCTTACAATGGAAATCATTAAGCCCATTCCAAATTCAGCTACTGCTTCAGTTGAATATCCTGGAGCGTTTGCAATTTTAATTCCTTTTGCTGTTGCATCTGAAAGTGGAATAAAACCAACTCCTGTGTAAGGCACTGAAACTAATTTAACTCCTTTCTTCATTTTTGGAATTGCTCCATCAATAGGTGCCCAATCAACAGCAACAATATCAAACCCTTCACAACGTTTAGCAAGAGTGTCAGCATCAGGCATATCATTAAACCAAGTTACCTTTCCTAAAGATTCTAATCTTTTCTTTTGTTCTTGCGTAAAGGCTATGCCTTCAGGTACAACAATTTTCATCTAGTATGTTAGTAATAGGCATTTAAGAATTTTTATATCTCCTATAAGGCAGAGCTGGCTGGGAGGCCCCTGGGAGCCAAAGAGAGAGAAAGAGAGAGTGAGAGAGAAAGAGAGAGAATACAGAGCAGGGTATTTGGGGAGGAGGCTGGAGATTTAGCGTCGAAGAACGTGAACTCCACCCGGAAAAATCAGATGGACGAATCTAGCCAATTTTTTATTACTTTTTCCACCCCGCTTCTAGGGGTGGTGAAACCCCATTCTCTATATTGCGAAAGTAAATCTTTGTTGGAAACGACAAACATCCATCTGTTTGGAAACTTTCTATTAAGGAAATCTACTTTAGCTCTCATTTGATTTCTTTTTCTGAGTAAGCTTCCTGCTTCTATTTCAATTGCCCACCATTCATCATTATGAAAGAAAGTAACATCAGGATATCTTGTATCATGTTTCTCTGCTCTTATTCCAAATTTCTTTAAAAGATTCTTTACTGACCAAACTAGAAATGTATGTGTTTTAGAATGATTCATAATCTTCTTTACTAAAACAGGAATAGACCTTCTTTCAGACACATCATATTCATTTGAGTTTTCCCAACCATCTTCATGCAAAGCTTCTATTTGCTCTTTAATAAGATCATTTCTAAGAAACACTTCAGTTCTGTCAGCTCCTAGATGAGATCTCATGTAGGCGTTTCTATTTTCTAATTCTAGTCTTCTATCTTCTTTTAGTCTTTCAAGTTCATTAATATTCTTTTTGAGTTCGCTTCTTTTTTCTTCGAATTGGTGTAAAGATTCATTTCTTGTAACTTCCATTAGGCGTCTTTGGGTTATTGCCTTTGTTTCTAACAAAGCACTCTTAAATTTCTTAAGTTTATTTATTTCTGGAATTAATCTTAGTTTAGAAGCTACTTCGTCAAGAGTTTGTTGTAGTCTTTCTTTACCCAGATTTTCTAGTTTAGTCTCAAGGAGTTTTTCTGTTTGATTTATTTTGTCTT
>CAYSGT010000056.1:0-7103 GCA_964430805.1 Candidatus Woesearchaeota archaeon | reverse complement strand
TATGATAAAAAATGGGATAAAAGCAAAATAAACTAATCGGTACTAGAACATATAATTAAAAATCTTACTTTTTCTCTTGAGCCTTTACTTTTACCTTATGCACATTTCTATAAGCCTCAGTCCACGAAACGCGCTTTTTATCTCGATGTAATTTCAAATGGCTCTTATGACACTTAGAACCGCAATAATAATTTGTACTTCCATCATTCTTAAATAAATAAACCCCCATGAAGTCTTCCTGTTCCTTACCGCAGAAAGTGCATTTTGCGACAACCATGTTTAATTTCTTCCCCCTAATGCGAATGAAGATGAGCAGTTAGAAATTAAACAGACAGAAACTTTCAATTGTAAGAAAGTTTTCTGTATTGAAAATTTCTTGAAAGTTAGTGAAATTTTCATTTTAAGAATGTACTCCTTTTGTAGCACCTTTAACACGGCGAGCCTCAATTTCTGTCTCTCTCAAAGTAATCAAATCTCCAACACGAACAGGACCTTTAACATTTCTTCGCATTTCCTTTCCAGAATTTCTGCCCTCAAGAATCTTGCATTCAACTTGAGTAATTTCTCCTCTGGCGCCCGTACGTAAAATCAAGCTCTCAACAACTGCTTTTACAGGAGGTTCATTAGAAAGTCTGCCTGGAGAAGAAGTAGGCCCAGATTGGACGTTATCCTTAACAGGTCTCGGTTTATTTCCACCCATCTTTAAGCCCCCTTGGATTTATGCAAAGATTGAACTTCCGCAGTTGCCTCACCTGCGTCGATAATAGCAACAGCGCTTGTAGAGACTGGAATTCCAACCGCAACACCAAGTTTTTGCTTAGAATCCACTTCAATACAAGGGATATTTTTCTCTTTTGAAATAATAGCCAAGTGAGCAACAATTTCTTTAGGATTCACGTCGGCAGCATAAAAAACAGCTTTAGCAACACCTCTCTCAATAGCCTTGGTGACTTCGTTAGTTCCCTTGTCAATCTTGCCTGTTTTTCGAGCCTTCTCGATTAGCATATAGTAGTCCATGTTGTTAAATCCAAAAACCAAAAGAGTTAATGCCTCAATTTAGTCATCGGCATAAACACTTAAAAAAACAGCTTTATAAACATTGCTATTAATCAAATTAAAAAAGAGAATTAATCCCATCACAAATTCGACTACACAATTTATAATTTATATCCTAAGTGCCCAGCGTAAATTAAATTGACATGTTTTTGTGCCGAATATAGCCATTTACCGAATAGAATCTGCTTAAAAGTTATCCAGAATATAGCATTTTGTTTTTGGGCAAGCCCTAAATAATTATCTCGCTAATAATAAAATAAACCTCCCCACAGCAAGCTGTAAGGTATCAGGTAAGAGTAAGTACCCTTGAGCTCATGAACATTATCGGAACTTCAAATCTTTTATTTTGTTATCAGCTTCACCAACTAGAGTGGCTCTGGGGTATACCCATTAATAAAGAATATTAATTTCCAAATAACTTTTTCCAAAGTTTAACAAGCCAATTTCCCCTTTCCAAAGAAGCATCTCCCTCAGCAATCACGCCGCCAGTAGTTCCTCCGCTAGATTCTCCCCCGCTGCTACTTTCTCCGCCGCTGCTTGTACTTGTAGAGGTAGAATCAGACGAAGTAGTTGTTGAACTGCTTGTGGTCTCCCCGCCTGATGAACCGCTTGTAGTTTCGCTCCCAGAATATGAACCTGAATAACTTCCACTATATGTAGTCGAGCCACTATAAGTTCCAGAAGAACTATCATAAGTCCCCCCACTACCATAATAACTTCCCGCAGCAGGATCTCCAGAAGCATAATATCCTCCTGTACCTGTAGAAGGATTATAAGGGGCGCCATAATTATAAGTTCCTGCAGGTGCAAGTTGTCCATCAGCAGTATATCCACCATATTCTGATCCCCTATACCCAAATTCTCCGGCCTCATTATATCCATAAGCCCCAGCACCATTCCAAGAACCAGAATATCCAGGCATTCCACCATAACTTCCGCTGGAAGGCATTGCCCAATTCTGTGAAGGAGCCCATCCCCCACCACAAGCCCCATTTGCACATCCATAATTATAGCTATATTGAGAACCACTGTTAGGAGATGTAGGGCCCATGTACCCTGGAGTGCCTGCATATCCAGAATAAGAATTAGAACCAGGAGTATATCCGGGAGTTCCAGGTGCCCATGGTTGCCCAGCACCTATATTAGCTCCAAAATTACTAGGAACTGAAGAAGGACTTCCACTCGCATCTCTAAAGGTTCCGCTAGAATCGTATCCTGCAGTTCCAGGAGAGTAAGCTCCATAGGAAGAACCACTATATCCTCCAGCACTGCCAGAACTTCCATAATACCCGCCATATCCACCAGAGTATGAGGCAGAACCGTAATTTCCGTAAGAAGGCGCTTGAGCAGTGTCATATCGGTCAGTCGACTTCCATTGTCCATCGACTTTTTCATAAATTATTCCACTGTGTACTTCTGTTTGAATTTCAACCCCGTTTTCAGTCCTCACATTTGGCTGATAACGAGCAGCATAACTTCCAGCATAACTTCCTGAAGGAGAATAATCTGGGTTTCCAGCTAAAGCAGCAGCTTCAGTTGCAGTAGTCACTGACTTCCATTCGCCCGTAACAGAATCACGAACATGTCCATAACCACTGCTATAAGAAGGCCCTGAACCAGAAGAACCGTAAACTCCATAACCTCTGCCATAATCTCCATAACCAGTGTAAGTATTACCAGAACTCGCTCCAAAAGACGTTCCAGATGCAGGATCATATCCGTAAGGACTTAAAACTTTATACCTTTCCTTTTCATCTTGTGTCAATCCACTAGGATTAATACCTGCAGGATAATAAAAAGCATTACCGTTCTCATCAACAGAATTATAGTTCCTGTCGTTTCTATTATAGTCTGCATAAGCTCCGTATCTTCCGGCAGAACTTGGTTGTTGAACTCCTCCAGTTCTTTGATAGTTTTCATTACCATAATACATCTGCGACCCTGTCGCAGAGGGAGTGTAATATCTTCCATAGGAGTCTGCGGTCCATGTTACTGTTGTCCCGTCAGGCAGAGTCTGCTCTCTAGTTGGAGGATTCAGATGATCATATCCAGGAATACCAAGACGAGAAACAGATTCATAATCTCCCCTTGCTCCAAGAGCAGGGTTAAAGACATAACGCGCATCTGTCCTAAAAGTATAGCGGGTAACTTCAGCACCAGCAGAGTCATATTCAGCACCATAAACTCTCCCAGCAGAAGAATCAGCATCAGTTCCTTCAACAGTTCCGGTTACTGGATTGTAAATCACTCCATCTTCAGAAAACCATTTTCCAGAAGGGGTCTCCTGCCATGTCTTGCCTGCAAGTTCAGCTGTTTCAACAACTTCCCCAGTAGAATCATAATAAACATCTCCTTCTTCATCGTGAAGATAAACTTGGTTTGGTGAAGATAAAGTATCAGTAACTACTTCCTCTCCAGTCTCTGCATCAACAGCTACAGATGTCCAAGTGTCTTGGGCAGAATCATGAGTCCAAGTCTGTCCATGTTCCGTAACAATCTCTCCATTTGTCTCTGCTTCATCTTCGCGGCCAATAGGAACAACAGGTATAGGAGGGGTAATTATAGTAGAATCATCAAGCTCGAAAGAATTATCTTCTGGATTGAAATCAACTTTAATTCCTCCAAATTTATACTCATAAACTCCATCAGCAGAATTATAAAAAGGGGAATCATGATGCATTAATTCAGGAGCATAGGTATAACCTGTAGCAACATCCATATAAGTTCCAAAAACAGGATTTTCTGTAAAACGAGTTGCATCCCCGTTGGAAATAAAATCATATCCGTAGGGGCTAAATCTGGCTTCAGCGCCACCAACAAGACTAATTGCCGAAACAGTCTCTCCATATGGCACCTCATTAACTGTTCCATCAGGATTGGTAACGCTATAGCCAAGAGAAGAATAAGTATAAGTATAAACCCCTTCAGAACCTTCAGTAACATAACTATAAGATTCAATTCCTGTTCTCATAGGAGCAGGGTCATAATCTAGGGGATAAGAATTAGGATATTCTGTCTTTGTTAAAGGAGAATTCCAAAAGTAACCGTTAGCTCCATATTGATAAGTTGTTCCTTCAGGGCCGGAATAAGGAGTGTACTTTGCAAAGCCACCTCCATTTCGGGTATCTAGAATACCATCCCCATCATCATCAGCTAATTCGATATAACCAACAGGATAATATGTTCCTCCGTCTGCATAAAAGTATTCAGAAGTTTTCAGTTCTGCAACTTTTGCTATAGCCTCTTCTTCACTCATGCCTTCATACTTATATTTTTCAATAGCAGAATCATCAACAGCTTCGATAGAAGCTGATAAAACAATCATATCGGCAACATCAGTATATTTTTTATCTAAGTCAACACGATACTCCGGATATTGCTCAGTAATCCTATCACGTACGCCCTCTATTTCATAAGCTGAAGCAATTTCGCTGTTCTCTTCTTCAATTTCAGCGTTTATTTCTTCAAAATCCTTGTCGACACTAGGAGCCAAGTCGTCCAAAGCATCCTCACCATTAGCTAAATAATCTTTAAGCTCCCTAATAAGATAATTTGCTTTCTGATAATTTTCAAATGTCTCTGAATAATCCTCTCCCGCGAGCCCATTACGTGCTTCTTGTTGAGCCATCCTCGCCTGCATATATAAGTTATCAATATCCCCAAATTTTCTTTCATCTGATTCTGTAATCTGCTGCCTTATTGTTTCAAGTTCAAATCTATTTGAAGCAATTTCATCAGCAGTTACCGCGTCTTTATAGTTATATTGAGTAAATCCAGTCACATCCTTGAAATAACGCTCTCCATATTCTATATCGAGCCTGTTAATCTCGCTGCCAGATTCTTCGATGGCTCTATCAAGGAGTTTTTCTTTTTCAGAATTCATTATAGTCATAAGTTTTTCAGGGCCAGACATAGCATTTATAATTCTATCAGCTTCTTCCTGGCTAAGCTCTCCAGTTACAACTAGTCCCAAAATTCTCTCTCTTGAACGTTCTGCTTCTGCAATAATCTGTTGATGAGCTAATTCGATTTCATTAGGCCTTGGCCACACACTCCCATCATCAATCCCTCTAAAATTAGGATCATAATAAAATCCAGGGTCAATCTCCTGATAATAAGTAGTCATAACCTCTCCTGCACGAGCCATTTCCTGGCTAAACTCTTCTGCAATAGCCCTAACATCTTCATAATTTCCTGCATCAAGAGCAGCTTCTAATGCAGTAACTTTCTCGGCGCTGATTTCCGCAGATAATCTGGATTTTGCCTCATCATTTGCAAGGAAGTAACGCATTCCCTGAAACATCCCTTCTATAAAGTTCGGGGATTCAACAACTCCCATAAATTCCGCTGACCTGCATTCACGATTGACAAAATCATAGTACTCTCCATCGTTTTGACAAAGATAGAGGTTTCCTATGGGCTCTCCTGTTTCAACAACATCTTCATCAGAAACCGCTTGAGTTTCAGCATCCTGCCCGTAAACACCGACAGAAAAAGCGCTGAGAAAGATTAAACAAGTTAAAAACAATGAACCAATCTTTGGAAAAATAAATTTATTCTTCATCACCCAATCAAAAATGATAAATCTTATAATCTATTTAAATGTTTGTTGAAGTTGTAGGGTTAGTACAACAAATCAATTATTTTATTTTTTCCATTTAACTATAACTTGATCTGTTCTTTCTCTTGGAGATATATCTATTTCTTCAGATTTTTTGCCCAATCCTGCTCTAAAAAGAAGTTCCCCCGTATATGCAATCATTCCTCCGTTGTCAGTTAAGAATTCGTGTGCAGGACAAAACATTTTTACTCCTCTCGCTTCGCACATAAGACGGCACATCTCTTGTAAGCGAGCATTACAAGCAACCCCTCCTCCAAGAACAAGTTCAGTCTTTCCCGTATGAGCAATGGCACGCTCACTAGCTTCCACAAGCATAGCAAATGCAGTCTCCTGCATTGAAAAAGCCAAATCCTCGACAGATGAGCCTTTATCATAAAGCTGTTTCATTTTTGTCTGCATCCCAGAAAAAGAAACATCCATTCCCTTAATAGAATAAGGCAGGTCAATATATTTTCCATTTTTTGCCTTGCCCTCTAAAATTGGCCCGGCAGGAAAAGGAATTCCAACGTGTCTTCCAAAAGTATCAATAAAATTTCCAACACCAAGGTCAAGAGTCTCTCCAAAAACCCTATATCTTCCAGCCGCGTATGCTATAATCTGAGTATTTGCCCCAGAAGCGTAAAGTAAGACCGGGTCAGTAGCGCCGACGCTCTGTCCAATTTCAAGGTGTGCAATGCAGTGATTTACAGGAACCAAAGGAACAGAAAGTTTCAAAGCTTTTTCCTTGGCAAAATCAAGACCCACGTGCAAGCATGGAGCAAGTCCAGGAGCATTTGAAATAGCAATAGCTTCTATATCTTTATCGCTGCAGCCAGCTTTAGAAAGAGCACTATCCCAAACCGTTTGGGCAACAAGTTTGTGGTGTTCAGCACTTTTATTTGGAATAATTCCGCCTTCTAAAGGTTTGTACATATCTTTCACATTAGCAAGTATCTTCCCCTTAGAAACAACACCAACTCCGAATGTGTGCGCAGTAGTCTCAATTCCAACAATCATGAAATAGGCTAAGAAAAATTATACTTAAATGTAATTGTTTAAGTTCCAACCCTTATCCACATCGGCCCAGGGGTTTTCTCTTTTATAATCTTCAACAGAAGAATAAGCCCAATTATTAATGTGTCCTTCTATAGGACTACCATTTTTTATTAAATTCCCCATGCGAATTCTAAATCATCTAGTTTCGAGAGAATAAGTTACCTGAGTAGCTTTAGTTAAATGTATGCCTTCCCTCCTTAAGATTGGTCCTAAACCAAGAGAAGCCCAATTATTAAAATGCTCTAAAACGCGTGGATAAAAGCCTTCAATTTTTCTTTGCAAGACATCTAATTCTGGAGTTAAGAGTGCAATATCTCCAATCAAATCATCAATGGCTATAAAATAACTCTAAAAAATAAGATTAAAAAACTATCTTAACTCTATTTTCTAG
>CAYSGT010000055.1:5974-7109 GCA_964430805.1 Candidatus Woesearchaeota archaeon | reverse complement strand
TTTTTCCTTTCAGCAATAATCGCAAGAGTGGATAGGATTGTCTGCATGTTAGTATTATATTTTCCAGAAGCATGTGCGGTAATTATCTTGTGTTTTTTACCTACATGTCCAGGAACACCTAAGCGATTTGCAAGTCTTTCTATAATATGAACTTTTGTTTGAGTAAATTTTCCGACATTCCTACCATGAGACTTAATCAGTAATTTAGGTTGAATATTAATGTAAGGAACTAACGCAACATCATTAACTTTAACTTCGGCCATGTCATATAAATCAAATATTTTGAAGTTCATTGTCCTGCGCCCCCATTACCATAATTTTTTAACTGCACAGATCGTTTTTGTAAATCAATTTCAGCAATTCTAGGTAAATTAGTTCTTTCGATTTTAGAATAATCTCTATCTATGGCAACTACCATCCTCATTTCAGAAAAATCTTCATTGACTTCAATACCCAAAATACCCCTATAAGATTCATTGCCTAAAAAGACAGTTACTACACTTCCAGACAATTCAACAAGGTTACTAGTTAAATCTCTTTCAGCTTCAAAATCGCGAATAGGTGAATGTTCAGGTACCATTATCTTCTACCCTTCTCTATCTTGCCTTTCCACAATAAATGCAAAGGCTGGTCATTTACTTGAATTACTCTAAATCTAATCCCTCTAATGTTTCCCTTAGAACGCCCCTGCTTTCCGCCAATTCTTTCAATCATAACTTCATCGTGTTCATCAACAAATTTTTGTGCCAAGTTTCCAGGAATGAAAGCCCCTATAGATACTCCGCTTTTTACAAGCTGAACCTTGCAGCATTTTCTCATACCGCTCGAAGGCTGAGCAGCTTCTTTTTGGAACTTACTAACAACAATTCCTTTAGCTTGACTTGCTCCGCCAAGAGGGTCAGCTTTTATATTAAGTTGTAGCATTCGCACCTTGTAAGTACGGTCATTCCATCTAAACTTCTTTCTGTTTTTCATTAACTTTTTAGCGTTGAATAAGCCCATGTATAATCCTTCTGTAAAATTGCTTTTTAAATCTTCCTCTGGGATGGAAGATTTAAGCCGGTTAATGCGTTCAATTATAATATGTTGAACAGACAAAACAGATTTATTCATTTTTGTATCAATTAACTTTGTT
>CAYSGT010000055.1:612-5964 GCA_964430805.1 Candidatus Woesearchaeota archaeon | reverse complement strand
TTAAGCAATAATCTAAAATTATGAACTCTCAATAACTTCCTTTAATTTTTCTAAGACTTTTTGTGTAAACGGATTATCCAATTCTCCGCTTTTGACCCATTCAAAATATTCCATTTTTGTCTTTTTATCATTAATTTTTTCATAAGTGTATCTAACAAAATATCTTTTATCAGAGCTTTGAAGAGTAAATAAGCTATTAGCTTTAAGTCCAATTACCTCATATTTATCCCAATTATCTTCTTCCCCTCTATTTCTATAAACTGTCTTTATCTTGGGTGGATATTCACTAGATTCTTCTATTTTAATATGGGATATCCACAAAGGGGTATTTTTTGGATTAATTGTAAATTCAAATACTTCTCCAATTGGCCTATCTATTACAATAGTCAATTTATTTTTGTTCATCATAATTTGTCTGTGTTACATTATTTAAAAACTATTCTAATCTATTAAACAATTCTAACCGTCTTGCCAAAATAAGCCTGCATGATGGCATTGAGTTCATTAAGCCTTACTTTATTTCTGCCAATGAGTGTTGCAGCGCGCTCTCTCGAACCTGCAGAAATAATATAACTGCCTTCATGAATATCAATAGAAGCAAAACTAGCAGGAGAAACAACATCTTCAATAAATCCGGCAACAGAATTCAAATCATCGCCCGCATCTCTAATAATTCTGATTCTTTTCCCAAGTTGTTCAGAAATTATTCTCGTAGCCTGACTATCCAATCCTCGAGTTCTAGAAAAAACCCCTGAAGGAACAGTGAAATATATTGTATTGTTATAAATAAAACACTTTGTAGCACGCACACGGGCAACTCTTTCAAGGAGATTTATGTACCTCATCGTCTGCATATCAATTATCGCCATATTTTTATTCTTATTTATCTCTCATCAAAGTGGTTTATAAAACTTGTTAATATCGAGGCTTATGTCTTAGCAGTCTTCCAAAGTATCTCAAAATATTTCTTATATCCGTCTGCTACAGCTTTATCTTCAATTAGAAATGCGTAAGGGGTATCTGTAAATACGGCTATAGCAACTTTATCTCCTACTATAACTGTTTCTTGAAATTGAGCAAGTTCTCCTGAAACATATCTAATATTTGTCTTTGGCAATTTTTCTATTTCAGTTCCGCCTATTAGTCTAACAGATTTATCAAAAACTTGTCTTGAAATAAGTCTGTTATTAATTCTTTTTTGATGATGATTAATCCACCAAGTTAAGCCCATTACTTTTTCGGTTGGAGGTCCTCCGCCATAAGTTAGATACTCTTCAGCTTTAGTATTTCTCATTATTTCATAAACTTCTTTTATTCCCCTTATCCCTTTGTAAATACTTGCGGATTCTCTATGCTTTTGAGAGTTTTGTTTTGATTTTAATTCTGGAAGGATTTGTTCAAATCTTTTCTTTTTCTCTTCAATAAATGAAAAAAAGTTTTCTGGATTTGTTGCTTGGTAAATCTTAATTTTTCCTTCTAAAATATAATTGATTAGCCCCTTTTCAATAAGAGAGTTAATTGCCCTATGTACTACCGAGTTTTGAAGACCTGATTTTTCTAAAATTGGTCCTGCAGTAGAACTTCCTAATTCAAGCAATGTGACGTAGACTTTAATCTCTGCGTGTGCCAATCCCAAATCCTCAAGTATTGATGTATCCATAAAAATAAAAGAAATCGGCGGCTTATAATCTTTTCTATTTATAGTCTCTTTTGGGAGGACAAAGATTTATATGGCAATTATTACAGTAACTACTATGAAAGAACAACTAAACACCAAAGATTTGAAAGGAGGTAGTCGCAACAATGAGTGAACAAGATAAAGAAATTAAGTTGAATCGTTTTAAATGGTATTTTATAGGACAAGGAATAGGAATTGCCATAATGGCCCCTAACATTTTAGTAAGGAGCAACTACATTCCTCGCGAAAATAATGTTCAAAATGGTTTTGTGATACCAAGTAAACTTGAAATAAAACTAGAAGACATTGATAATAATGGGGAAAAAGAAGTATTAATGGTCTACGACGGACAAAACTATTTGCTTAGGCTAGATGAACAAGGAAAACCAATCGCTCAAGGATATGAAGTAACACCAAGTAGAATAATTCCAAAATAAAGAGCTTTCTTTTTATTCTTTCTTAGCCTTTACCTTAATTCTTTTGTCTACTAAAGGACCTGTTACTTTAACAAGTAATCCAGGCAGACCAGTGCCAACAGGAATTGGCTGATTGAGTATTATATTCTCAATTACTGAGGCTAATTCGTCCTTCTTGCCTTGTATTGTTGCGTTTACGAATTGTTTGTCAGGTGTTTCGAAAGCTGCACGAGCAAAAATACTCGATTTAGATGAGATAATTCCCATTCTAGTTACGCCCTTTACAACTCCGATGGTCGTCATTGCGTCAGATATTAAATCCAAGTGCCTTTCGTCGATGTCTAGACCCTGGCTGTCAAGAACTTTCTTTATCTCTAGCAATATAGCTTCACGAGCAGCTTCAATTCCAAGGACAGCAGCTACTTCATGAACATTGTTTGTAAATACTTTGTCTCTGTCAACACCCTTGAATTCGATTACTTCCTTTAGGTTGCTTCCGCTGGTTAATACAACAAAGTCGCGTCCTCTATGGGCAACAACTACTTGCGAAATATCTTTGACTCCGGAAATTATTGTTCTCTTCAACTTCTCTTTCATCTTATACATTTCTCTAAAACTTAAATCAGGAGTCTTTAGAATAACGGAGTTATCTTTCTGTTTAGCATCCACTCCTTTCTCTATGAGTCTTTCAACTATCTTTTGAGCACCGACATGTACTCTCTTTAGAGATTCAACATCAAGTTCAATTTCAATTCTCTTTCCAGAGAAATCTATCTTTACTTCAGAGGCTATTTCTTCAAGCTTTACTTCTTTTAACTTCTCCGCAATACTTCTTGCGTCTTTCTCATTGTTAGATTCACGGCTCAAGTAAATTTCCATAGCAGGAGTTGAAGGCTCTTTTCTAGCATCAAATATTTCAATAATTCTTGGCAGCCCTAGAGTTACCTGCACTTCCGCAACTCCCGCAGAGTGGAATACATCCAAAACCATTTGAGTGGAAGCTTCTCCAAAGGATTGTGACGTGGTTACGCCCACTGACTCTCCAGGTTGTATCTTTTTGCCAGTGTGTAATTCAGAAACATCTCTTCCATCGCCGCCATACATGAATTGTACAATGTTTTCAGAAGCGTCTCTAACAGTTCCGTCGTATTCTACCTTTAAGTCCTGTAGTGCGCTTACTAGCCTTCTATACAAGTAACCTGATTTAGGAGTGCGTAACGCAAGATCCATAAGCCCATCTCTTCCCGTTATTGCTCCAAAGAAGAATTCAGTAGGCTTTAGCCCGTCAAAGAAAGAGGATTTGATGAACCCTTTAGCCTCAGAGCCAACATCTCCTTTTCTGAAGTGAGAAGTTGTCCTTCCAGTATACCCAAAGCTTATACGCTTGTTCCATAAAATCTGCTGTCCAACACAGCATCCAATCTGAGTAACATTTGTAGCGCTTCCCTTAGCTCCAGAAAGAATCATGTTACTTATGCTGCTTTCCTTAGAAATATTTTCTTTTACCGTCTTGCCGATAGATGTAAGTACTTCGTTTAAGGCCTGTGAAATCTTTATTTCTTTCGTTTCATCTACGCTCTTTCCAGGAAGCAATTCTAAATCACCAGACTGCGCATCTTTAGTTATTTTCTCAGTTCTATCTAATGCATTCTTTATTATCTCTAGGGCAGTATCTTTAACTTTCCCAGATACATCAAGGTCGCGCAGACCTATAGAGAATCCTCTTCTTGTTAAGTAAGACACTCCTAGAGCTGCAGCGCGTTGAATAGTCCTTAGAGTATCACTTCTTCCATGCACCTTATCAATCTGCTTTACCATTATGCCGTCTTCAAGCCCTAGCGTTGTTTCACTTGTAATATCTTTAGGCATGGTAATTTCATGCCCCTTTGGCAGGATGTAAGAGAATAGCTCAATTCCACTAATTTTTTTGTTTTTCAGATTCTCAACAACGCCTGAAGAAAATAGTAATTGCTCTGCCTCAACTTTGCCAAGAGAATCTTTGCCCAGGATATAATTGCCTGTCAGGGAGTCAAGAGTAAGACCAATTAAGTTAGAGTTATTCTTAGTAGACATTATGTTGTGCTTTATATTCAGTAATATTTCCGCTTCAGCTCTGGCTTCCTCTGTTTGTGGAGAGTGTATGTTAACTTCGTCACCGTCAAAGTCCGCATTATATGGGAAGACTACAGCAGGGTGAAGTCTAAAAGTCTTGTAAGGCAATACTCTAACATAGTGTGCCATTAAGCTTTGTTTGTGAAGAGACGGATGTCTGTTAAATAATACAATGTCTCCATCTATTAAATGTCTCTCAACTTTGTATCCCGGGGCAAGTTCGTTGCAGATTTCTTCTTTTAAGTCTTCTGTAATCCTCTTTTTCTTGCCATCAGGTCTGACAACATAATTGGCTCCTGGGTGCTCCTCTCCTTTTCTTACAAGGGCCTTCATATACTCAAGGTTTATGCTTGTAACTCCTTCAGCTACGGTGATTATTTTTGCAACTTCGAATGGAACTCCAACTTCGTTAAGCTCGAGGTATGGGTCAGGAGAGACAACTGTTCTCGCAGAAAAATTAACTCTTTTTCCAGCGAGGTTTTTTCTAATTCGTCCTTCTTTACCTTTAATTCTTTCAGTAATGGTTTTTAGCGGCTGGCCTGATCTGTGCCTTGCAGGAGGTATTTTAGAAATATTGTTATCAAAGAAAGTTGTAACGTGATACTGCAGTAAGTCCCATAAATCTTCTATAATTACTTCAGGGGCTCCAGCATTCAAATTCTCCCACAACCTCTGGTTCGCTCTTATAATATCAGAAATCTTGTGAGTTAGATCATCTTCGCTTCTTTCTCCAGTATCTAAAGTGATAGATGGCCTCATAGTTACGCTTGGAACAAGCAATTGGGATAAAACAGCCCACTCAGGCCTAAAGGTCTTAGCATTGACCCCTATTTTCTTAATTTCTTCATCAGGAATCTTAACAAGCATCTCGCGAATCTCATTAGGGAATAATCTTTTCTTTCCATTGTAAAATGAGGTTGGCTTCTCTAATTTGATTCTATCGCAATCAGCACTGCAGAATGGACACTTTTTCTTGTCACGAGCCTTTTTAGCTCTCTCGGCAGGCAGACATTTCTTCTGTTTTTCCTCCTCAAGAGTAAGCTTGCCGCAAGTGTGGCAGAAACTTCTAAGGAATAATTCAATTAAAGGTATATATTTAATGTGAACAATAGGGCGAGCAAGCTCAATGCTTCCAGGATGTCCTAA
>CAYSGT010000055.1:0-602 GCA_964430805.1 Candidatus Woesearchaeota archaeon | reverse complement strand
TCGACAGCGGACTCCAGGGTCAACTGCTCCAAGTCTTAAGTCCATTAATCCACCATCAACAGGGAATCCATCGATATCGTATAGTTCAGGAGTAACTATCTTAGCAGTGCTTAGTTTCTTAATCTGTTCAGGATTAACTAAGCTAAATCTAAGTGATTTTACTTGCTTTTTGATTACTTCAATGTTTGCCATTTTATTTTCTAATCTCCTCAGGTAAATATTTAGTTCCAACTATTAATGTTAGAGAATCATGTTCTCTTTCATGTCTTGCTATTCTGAAATTTGGTTGTTCCATTTTATTGTTCGTATTTGTTCTTTAGTTCAAATGATGTCATGATGTGAAGCCCTAGTAATTCTTCTACTAATAATTTAAATGCATATGCAACTTCAATCGGCTCAATATCAGCACCTCCGCATATAGGGCAATAAGTTTTATTTCTTATTCCATCCTTTACGCCAAGACTACCACAAGATGAGCAGATATAAATTGTTGTTTTGTCAGAATCATATCTTTCCTTAAGGAGTAAAGACGCTCCGTGAGCTACAAGAGCCTGCTGCTCCATTTCTCCTAAACGTAATGCTCCGCCACGAGCCCTGCCTTC
>CAYSGT010000054.1:4776-7297 GCA_964430805.1 Candidatus Woesearchaeota archaeon | reverse complement strand
CTTCCAAATGGAAGCTTCTCTTTCGCACCATCTTTTATGATTAAAAAAAGCGTTTTCCCTCTTGTTTTTTCGGTCATACTTTTGTCTTTGACTGGGATTGTTTTTGTTTTTGAAACGTCCGGAAGCATTAATAATTTGCTTTCTCAGCTTGGGTTTGTCGCTTCAGGAATTTTTCTGATGTTTTTTGTTTCCAGACTTGATTACCGTTTTTTAAAAAAATATTCGTTTTTTTTGATTTTTTTCTGAGCTTTCTCTTTTAAGCGGAATATTCCATTCAGTTATACAAAAAGGAAGAAAATCTAGCACAGGCACTTTAATTCTAGGTTTTTTGTATGAAAGCGAATTTTCTCCTGACCTGTTTAGCACCCCGTCAGATATTTTAATACTAATTTTCTCGCTTAATGCGTTAAAAAACTGCATCCCGCCGCTATTTTTTTTAAATGAAAGCTTTTTAGAGTAATAACTCCAAATGTCTTGCAAATAAAAGATCCTTGGAGACCTTCTAAATAAATATAGAAAGAAAACACATTCTAGCGATGGACCTCTAACCTGCACCACATAAGGTTTTAAGTTTTTTAACTTTCTAAAAAATCGGTATGTATCTTTTTTAAAGAACATCTTAAATAATTTGTAAATCCCTACGAATGAAGGCACAATCTTAAAATCTAAGCTAATTATCTTATCAAATACTCCTCTGCTAAGCTTCTGGTCTAATTCGGATAAGCATACTAAGGTTGTATGATATTTACCTGTTCTTTTCAAAGCCACAGCCATTTTGTAAGCTGAAGGCGTTAATTTATTCTCCATAAAAACTATATTCTTAGCCATAACTTTTAATTTGATTTCTCCATTTAAAAACTCGCCGAATCAGCGATTATTTTGGAAATTTATCTAAATCTTCTGGAACTATTCCTTCTTCGTAATGAGCACTTAATTGCCCTAGGATTATTTCTGTTGCTAAAGTTCTGCGTTTATTTACGTCAAAGTCTGCTCTGCCAGAAAGAACTGCGCCAATCATTTCAGACAAAGGATCATTTTGCTGATTTGTGGAATTATATACTACGACTCCATCTAGAACTATTTGTTTTGATGGTTTTATTTTTTTATCCTGAGTTCGATCATAGTGCAGACTTAAATTAACTCCATTTATTCTTGCTTCCAAATGTTTAACATTATATTCATTGGTTCTGCATGCAGTAACCTCTAAATTATCAATACCCCCAAAAATTCTGTCTAGTATTGTTAAGTCGTGGTAAACTAAAGCGCCCCATAGGGTATCTCCAAAAGTTCCCCACTTTCTCCAGGTAAAATCTAATTGAGAAGGAGTCCCGTTTGTAGCAATATGTTCTTTTATTTTCTTTACCTGGTCGCTCCATACAAAAATATCGCCTACATAGAGAAGTTTACCCTTCTTGTCAGCTAAATCGTATAGTCTCCTACCCTCTTTAATCTCTCCTGTAAGTGGCTTTTCACAAAAGACATTAGCTCCTGCTGTTAGGGCTTCTTCTACAAATTGTGCGTGGGTTGCTGTGGGCGTTGCGACAAATACCCAGTCTGTATCTGCAAGTCTGTTTTTATAATCCTCTTGACTTCTTCCAGAGCAGGCCCATGCTAAGTTTCCGTATGTCTCTAATTTTGGTTTAAGAATACCTTTGCCCCATCTACCTAGACCGATTAGTCCGACTGAGGGTTTTACTTCTGCCATTATATTCTGAGAAAAGGCTTAGCTTTTAAAGATTGTCATCTACCGTCTGGCATAACACAATTCTTGCAGATTGAAAGATTTACGTTGCTTCCTTCTTTTATAATGGCCTGTGCTTTTATGCTGTTTAAAACATCTGGCAGCTTATGTTTAGTTAAATCCCCAAGATAGAATTTTGATGCAAAATCAACGCAGCAGATTGACACCCTGCCGTCAACAGTCACAGGGATAGAATCTTTTACATTGCTACAGCTTGGTCTTTTTGAAGTGGTTGAGTTAACATCTACATATCTTCTTTTAACTCCTGCTTTATCTGGAAGATATTTCTTCATTAGCATCTTCCTCTCACTATCCGAATAATGAGTACTGACAAGCCCGAATGTTTTGATAAATAATTTATCAACTCCTGCTTTTCTTACAAATTCTTCTATTTTCTTTAGCTCGTTTTGATTAAACTTGTTTGCTATTGTCTGAATTTCAATATAGGTGTTTGCTTTTAATGAGTTTCTTAGCTTAACAAAATTAATTATGTTCATTTTGACAACTTCAAGTTCATCTGCACCCCTGAAAGCTTCAAACGATTCTCTAGTTATCCCGTCAAGGCATATCTCTATCTTGTCAAGTCCGGCTAACAACAGCCTTCTTGATACTTCCTCGTTTAACATCGCTCCATTTGTTGAGAATTCAGTAAATAGATTATTCTTTTTGCAATATCTTATAAAAATATCTAAATTCCTGTTCGTTAATGGCTCGTTTGTCCAATGCAATAAAACTTTGTATACATAATCTTTGGAATTGTCGATTACTTTTTTGAATACG
>CAYSGT010000054.1:0-4711 GCA_964430805.1 Candidatus Woesearchaeota archaeon | reverse complement strand
CATTGGAATTCTTTTTCTATCAATCAGATCCCTTTTTGTGGGGCATGTTTCACAAGTGTAATTGCATAGATTTGAGGTTTCCAGCATAATAGTAAATGGACGCAAACCCATCAAATTCTTCAAATATATGTTGATAAAATGCGCAACTCTTCCGAAATTGAATTCTCTTAAATCATTAAATACGTAAATATTTAAAAGTTCTAGCTTGCTGTAAGTGTCACCCATTTTGATTTCATTCGTAACAGAGGCCGCTTTAAAAAGATTGTTATTGGGAGTATATTGCCCTACTACTTCTATTTGACAAATTGCACATTTGTTCTAGTAATTTGGCCGGCTATCCAAATAGTTGCCATACTTAGAGGTTTGCATCTAATCTTTAAAATCAAGCTTACTCTTTTTCTATCCACTCGTAGCCTTTCTCTTCCAACTGGTCAATTAATTTATTATCTCCGCTAAGAGCAATCTTTCCGTCACGCATAATAAAGACTTTATCTGGTTTGATATATTCTAGAATTCTTTTATAATGCGTAATAATGAGCAGTGTTTTAGTTTTATTCATAAACTCATTCACACCGTTAGCAACTATTCTTAATGCATCGATGTCTAAACCGGAGTCTGTTTCGTCTAAAATAACAAATGATGGGTCAAGCACCATCATTTGTAATATCTCTGCTCTTTTTTTTTCTCCACCCGAGAATCCCTCGTTAAGGTAACGAGCTAAAATTTCCTTATCAATTTCCAAAGTTTTTGCTTTATTTTCCAATATTTCCTGAAATTCCAATAGCGATAGTTTTTCGGTTTTCAAAGAGTTGAATGCTGCTCTAAGAAAATTTGAAATTGTAACTCCATTTATCTCCTTGGGGTACTGAAAAGAGAGGAAAATTCCCAATTTCGCCCGTTTATGGGGGCTTAATTCTGTAATATCCTTTCCTTTGAAAAATATATTTCCTCCGGTAATCGTATATTTCGGATGCCCCATTAAAATATGAGCCAAGGTTGTTTTTCCACACCCATTTGGCCCCATTAAAGCATTAATCTTTCCTTTCTCCAATGTTAAGTTTAGTCCTTTCAGAATCTTTTTTCCATCTATAGAAACGTGCAAATCTTTAATCTCGAGAATGTTCATTTTGATAAAGCCTCCTGAATTGCTTCTAAAGACAGTAATGCGCATCTTAATCTAACTGGGCTTATAGGGATCATGATTAACTCGAGTAAGTCTGCGGCCTTTAACATCTTTACGTCATCAATAGCCATGTTTTTTACCTTATCTGTTAATAATGATGCAGAAGCAATACTAATTGCGCAACCCGACCCATTAAATTTAACGTTAGATATTTTATTATTTTTAAGCAATAACTGAATCGTTAGATTGTCTCCGCATAGAGGGTTATGTTTACTGTGCTCTTTATCTGATCTTTCTAACATCCCAAAATTATGGGGGTGCCTATAATGATAAAGAATGTGCTCTCTGTACATCTCCTTAGCTAATGCCTCTTTCATTTTATTGAATAACTCCAATTATTTCTTTTAATGCGTTGATAAAAACGTCTATTTCTTCAAAAGTATTATAAAAAGAGAAACTAATTCTACATGTGCCAGTCAAACCTAATTTATTCATAAGAGGCATTGCGCAATGATGCCCTGCGCGTATGCAAATACCATAATCATCCATTAACGAAGCAACGTCATGTGCATGCAGATTATCTAGATTGAAAGATATAATTCCCTCCCCTTTCTCATTATAAATTTTAACCCCTTTTATTTTTTTAAGTTTTTCTATCATATTTTCATTGAGCTCATTTTCTCGTTCATAAATGTTATTTAGCCCTAATTCTTCTAAATATCTTATAGCTTCCATTAATCCTACTGCGCCTGCTAGATTCGGGGTTCCTGCCTCAAACTTCGCAGGAGGTTCTTTCCAGCTAGCGGAGTTATATTCAACTATGTCTACCATATCTCCTCCAAAATTAAATGGGCTCATTTTTCTCAAGAGCTCTTTTTTTCCATATAAAACTCCTATCCCTGTCGGGCCTAGCATTTTATGCCCTGAAAATACTAAAAAGTCGCAGTCTAGACTTTTTACATCAATCTTTCTATGAGCAATAACTTGAGCAGCATCAATAATAACCAGCGCCATATTTTTATGAGCGATATCAATTATTTTTTTTACATCATTTGTTATACCAAAAACATTCGACCTATAGGACATAGAAACAATTCCAGTTTTATCGCTTATATTATCACGGGCGTTATCGTAGTCTAAAGTAAGATTCTCTTTTATTTTAGTAAACTTCAAAAAAAATCCCTCTCTTTTAGCTAATTGCTGCCACGGCACTAAATTAGAATGGTGCTCCAATTCTGTTAAAACTATTTCTTTCTTATCCTTGTGGATAATTGATGGAATTGTATAAGATAGCAGATTAATAGACTCAGTAGTATTTCTTGTAAAAATTATTTCATCTTCAGAAGCATTAATAAACTGGGCTACAGTTTTACGAGCCGCATCAAATTCTAAGCTAGCCTGATGACTAAGCTTGTAAACCCCTCTATGAACATTAGCATTCTTTTCTTTATAGAATCTGCTAATTGCTTTTATCACATTAATTGGTTTTTGGGTAGTAGAAGCATTATCTAAATAAACTAAACTTTTATTATTGATCTTCTTTAGAAGAAGAGGGAAATCGTTTTTTACTTGATCAGTTATTGGATTAGACTTCATTTAGGGAATTTATAATGACCTCCTTTAAATCATTTGCAAGTTGATTATCTATTAATTTATCAAAGATTGGCGCAAAATACCCCTCTATTATTTTATTTCTTGCCTCTTTCTCGTTAAGCCCGCGACTCATAAGATAAAACAGCTTCTCGTTGTCTACCCTACCAACTGTAGAACCATGACTGCATTTTACAGCATTATTCTCTATCTCTAAATTAGGTATTGCATCAGCTTCTGCTTTAGAACTAAGTATAATTGCCTCCTGTTTCTCATAACCTTCTGAATTTGATGCTGAAGGCATTATTTTAATTAAACCTCTGCTAAGAGCTCTTGCTTGATCTATTAAAGCTCCCTTAACAGTTAAATCTGATTTTGTTTCTGGGGAGTTATGAATAGCAGAGCTATAAAAATCATACTTTTGATTATCTTGAGCAAAATAAATTAAATTATTTTTAACTCTTGCCAGCAGATTATTTAAACAACTGGTGGTCTCTGATCGGATATATTTTCCGCCTATAAAAATGTCTAGCCAACTAACCTCTGAATTTACCTCCCCCATAGACTTTCTATTCTGAAAAAATATAAGATCTTTAGGAAGTTTCTGAATATTAATTAGCTCTACAGAACTATTTTCCTTTGTAATTACTCTAACTAGCTCGCTTGAATAGTTGGCCTTATTTTCACCGCTTTTATTGAAGATTATTTTAGCCTTAGACCCCCTATCTGCCAGAATAAAAAGACTAAATAATGTATTCTTTTCGCGAATAATATTTTCTATATTAATGTTAACACTCGTCATTTCAGGGATATGAATAAGAATAGGGCTATTGGAAAATAAATTGTGAAAATGCCAAACAAAATTATCGCTGTGCTGATCTTCCCATTTTTCGTCTAAAAACTCAATTATCTCATCAAAAAGTCCATTAATGATTTTTACCTCTTTTTTATCTGAAATTATTTTTATATTATTACTAGAAATAACCTCTGAAGACAATTCATCAAATATAAAATCTGGCTTTATCAATATGTTCAAACCATATTTAAATGAAGGAAGTTTAACAGATTTAAGATTCATAGTATTTTTGTTCTTATATTCCGACCACCAATCTATGGTTTTTTTATCACTTAAGGGTTTAAATCCATTTTCTTTATCCATTCCCAATTACCCAACGGAACCTTCCATTTCTAGTTCAATCAAACGATTTAATTCTACTGCATATTCTAAGGGTAATTCTTTTACTATTGGCTCCATAAAACCAGAGACTATCAATTTAGTGGCTGTTTCTTCATCTAGCCCTCTGCTCATTAAATAAAATATCTGCTCTTCATTTATCTTGCCGACAGTTGCTTCGTGAGCCAAGTCTGTGGTGTTATTTTTGACATCTATATATGGATAAGTATTAGATTTAGAACGTTCGTCAATTAAAAGAGCGTCACAAACCACACTAGAAGAGGCATTTATTGCACTTTCTTTTATGCTTACAAGTCCTCGGTAACTTGTAATGCCTCCGTCTTTACTAACTGACTTTGATTGAATTATAGAACTGGTTTCTTTCCCAATATGCACAACTTTACAGCCAGTATCCTGGTTTTGCTCCTTTCCAGCAAACGCAATTCCAATAAAATTTGATTTGGACTTATCTCCGATGAGTATAGATGTTGGGTAAAGCATTGTAACACCGCTTCCTAGATTGCCATTAACCCACTCAATTACGCCACCATTATAGACAATTGCCCTTTTTGTATTGAGATTATATGTATTCTTGCTCCAATTCTCTATGCTAGAATACCTTGCTCTTGCATTTTTAAGAACATGAATCTCTACACATCCTGCATGCAAAGAGTTTTCGTTATACCTTGGTGCGCTACATCCTTCGATATAGTGAATTTCTGCCCCCTCATCCACTATTATTAAAGTATGCTCAAACTGCCCGCCTTTTTTTGCATTCATTCTGAAATATGCTTGCAAAGGAGATTTAACAATTACATTTTTTG
>CAYSGT010000053.1:0-7405 GCA_964430805.1 Candidatus Woesearchaeota archaeon | reverse complement strand
AATTGTTAAAGGAAGGATTGGTGGAGAGAGATCCGCATTATTTTAGAATAGCCAATGAACTAATGATCGCAGATGCTATAAGCCTAAGAGAGTCTAGAGGAACAGCTGCGGGAGCAGTAATTGGACCTACAGCAGCACTAGTAGTTTACGAAGCTATGGGAATAGAACTTAATCGCCCACCAATTCATCAAAGTATTCCTAATTAATTCTCTCTCGTAGTCACAAACTTCGTCCCATCCTCAAGAAGCAGAACAGTATGTTCTGCCTGTGCAACTTTTCCGCCACTAACTTCAACTAACTGAGGATATTGATATAAAACCCCTACTTGTTCCAGCTGACGCAAAGCAAGCATTCCACGCGACCCAAATTTTGCATGAACCCATCTTCCAGCAAAAGGAAGAGTCTTGTACTCATCAGCTATCCACGCCAAAACATCTCGTGCAAAGCGATCACGAACATTTCCTTCTCCATCGATTCTATAAATTCCCGATTTCCCACCATCTCGGACTCGACCTAGTCCATTAGTAGCAAATGGTTCTGTTGCATACAAACCTTCTTCCAGCACATCTGTTTGTCCGGAATCAAAATTAGGAACAGTCCAACCAGCATGAACAACAAATCTCTCAATACTATGTCCAGATAAATTAGAAATAGAAGTAAAACCGTGCTTAACTATTGCATCACTTATCTTTCCACCAATTAAAGTTAATTTCTTTCCAATTCCAAATTCAGAAACAGAAGCATTAACGGCAGCTTCAGCAGCATCAATTAGTTTCTTATTTTCTATAGAATCTTCAAGATCAACACTAAAAGCAGTATCTGCAATATATCCATCAACAGAAATTCCAATATCTATCTTAATCAGTCCGTGAGCCAAAGTGGTATCCCCAAATGAAGGAGTATAATGAGCAGCAATTTCATTTATACTTAAATTAACTGGAAAGGCAGGTTTAGCCCCAAGAGAAGAAATCTTTTTATCAATTAAATCTGCTATCTCAAAAAGATGTTTATCTTTAACAACAATCTCGCGAGCATATCTGCGAAGCTCTTGAGCAATTTTTCCAGCATTCAAAATCTTGTCAATAACAGCTTTATCCATAATTCAAGATAAAAAAACAGGCTTTATAGAATTAACTAATTATTATTGCATTCTTGTATTCAATCTCTCTCCGGATAAACGCCTAGATTTCTCAAGATCCCTTTTTGTCTTATCAAGATCATCGCAAGTCATAACGACCGGAGGCAGACTTGCTATATACGCATCTACATCAAAATATAGATTTCTTTTCGAATCATCTTGATGAGGACGATCCTCTTTTCGATAAGTATCTTTCACTAGATTAATTAATAGTTTTATTATTTAAAGATAATCCTCTTCAACTTCCCCTTCTAATCCTTCTCTCTTTTGGAACAAAATTAATAATGTGCTTTCCATCAGACAGCCCGCATCCAAATGCATCATTTTCATGCTTGACAATATAAATCCCCCTATCAGCAACAATATCTAAATTATGCCCTTTCATCCATGCATCGAGTTGCTCTGAATTAATTTCAATAACATTTTTGACAATCTGGCCTTTCAAGAGTAAAGCACAGTCAAATCCAAGCCTAAGAAATTCCATATCTTTTTTAAATAAATAAAGCCCCATAAATTCGATATTGGCAAGCCCATCAAGCGCGTAAAGCTCGTCAATTGTCAGGTCTCCGCTAAATCCTCTTACTTTTTCTTTCCCAGTTTCAAAAAGTACTTTAGGTAGCTGGGTTATCCCAAATAAACTATTAAGCTCTTCAATAAGCTTCTTTCTTCTTTTAGTGTCTAGAAATTCAACATTCATTTTTTGCCCCTGTAATATTTATCAATAATATCTTTATGAGTGAACGCCATTGGCAATTTTGCAATTTCCTTTCGAGTAAACCAGCCACATTCACTTACTTCCCAGTTCTTCTTTAGTTTGCCTGTAGTTTCAATCTCAAAAACAAAAACCTCAGCATGGAGTTTCAATCTTCTTATCATTTCTTCATGTACAAAAAGAAATTTTACACTACTGGATTTTAATCCGATTTCTTCAAGCAATTCTCTTCTAGCTGCAACAACATTAGTCTCCCACTTTTTCATGCCTCCTCCCGGCAAGCACCATTTGTCACCTTCAATTAATAGAGGAGATCTTTTGGTCAATAATAACTTGCCATTCTTAACAATAATACAAGCAACAGCGGACTGAATTCCAAATAGCCAAACTAATGCGCGGATCACTTTATTTCCTCCATCAATTTAAGTTTAGCAACAAAAAACCCTTCGCTATTGTTATCGTGCGGATAAATCCTGCAACAGTTAATCATCTCAGGGCTATATTCCTCACCTTCCCATGAAGTAACACCAGGACGGCATTTCAAAGGCAAATACACTTTTTCTAAAGAAACAGGAAAATTCTGGAGAGCAAAGTCAACTACAGCCTCATTCTCTTCAGGAGAATGCGTACAGGTAGAGTAAACAAGCACCCCGCCAACATTAAGGCATTTCAAAGCATTTGCAATTATCTTTTTCTGTTCACGAGATAATTTATCGACAACTTTTATGTTCCACATCAAGAATGTCTTAAAAGAGCTTCGCAAAGTCCCTTCTCCAGAACAAGGAACATCAAGTAGAATTTTATCAAACTTAAATTTCTTCTCAACCAAACGTTGACATAAACCAACACCATCATTTCTAACACAAACAGCATTCATAACCCCACAACGTTCAAGATTAGCAGCCAAAATCCTAAGCCTATCTAGTTTAACGTCATTCGCAATAATTGTTCCGCTATTTTGCATCGCAGAGGCAATTTGTGTTGTCTTGCTGCCAGGAGAGGCACATACATCAAGTACACGTTCTCCAGGTTTAGGGTCCAGTGCAATAACGCTCATCATACTGCAAACTTCCTGTATGTAATAATATCCAAGCAAATGCTCAATTGCATTTCCAAGTTCTCCAGGCAAAAGCTCTTGCTCAACAAGCATTATTTCAGGATGTTTTGAAAAAGGCTGAACAACATTCCATCTCTTCTTCAAACGTTCAAATAATTCATCACAACTAATCTTAAGAGTGTTGCATCTAATATAATTAAGAGGCTTAGTATGGATTGTCTCGTCATATTTAGAAAAGTCATCTCGATCAATAAGCAGCTTTCGCATACGCTCTTCAAAAAGAGGTTTCATTTCAGGTTTCGCCATAATAAACAAGAGAAAAATAAGGTTTTAAGTTTATGCAAAAACACACCATATCCAGATTTATTCAATCCAGACAAAGCTATAATTTTAGAAGCATTTAAAAATAATAGTCAATTTCGCATTTAATGAAGCTAAAAATTGACGAAAATAAATGCATTGGCTGCGGATTATGCAATGCAATCTGCCCTGAAATATTTATTATCGAAAATCAAAAAGCAAGGATTTTGAAACAAAAAACAGATAACAAATCTATAAAAGAAGCCACAGATAGCTGCCCTTCACAGGCAATTATTATGTCTTAATTTATATTCACAATTCTGTTTAGTTTATCCTCTTGCTTACCGAATCATCTATACCTTAGTGACATTTATATCACTTCTTATTTTCCTAATAGCCATTTCTGCAAATAAGCTCAAAAGAGGAAATGTTCTTGATAAACCCATTAAAGGACTTAAAACGTAGAAACGCATATGGCATTTCCTGCAGGTTATATGGCTTCTATAAAGCAGTCTTTTCTGAAGATAAAAGTTTCTATATAACAACGACTCCCTACAATAGGGGCATTTTAAGTTAAGTTTGTACCTTTCTTCTCTTTCTTTTTTTACGGACATTGGAACAGAATGTTTCATGTATTTATTTCTTAAACGTCTTATTTCCTTAAATAAAGCTGAAATCTCCTCATTAGTCATTTCATTAGTCATATTAAAAACTTTTTTTCCATATATTATCTCTTTTATGAACTTAAATTTATCCTTAATTATTCCCTTATTTAAACAATGATGATAAATGGCGCTTCCTGGTAATGGCTGAATAAATCCAAGAGCTAGTTGACCATGACAATTTTTCTTCCAATAATCCAATGTTTGTTTGACTGTCTCTTTCGTCTCTGCAACATCCCCAAAAATAAAGTTGCCTAAAATTCCTATCTTTTCTGCCAAAGTCGTTTTAATCGCAAAATCTATTTTTTCAGGGGTTATTGGTTTTCTCATGCTATCCAGCACTTTCTGGCTATAGCTCTCAAAACCATAACTGATTAATTCACACCCAGCTTCTTTCATTGTCTTTAGCAAGTTCCTATCGAGATTAGCTACTGATAACTGACAGGACCATTTTAATTTCCACGGAATCTCCTTGTTTATTTTATTTATTTCATTGCAAAACTCATATAATCTTTCTTTTTTATAAGAAAACATATCATCATAAATTGCAAGAATATTCGTTTTATAATCTTTTATCGCTTTTTTTATCTCATTTATTACATCAGATATTGGCCTTTCCCGATAAGCATATCCGATACTATGGTAGCAAAATGTGCATTGGAAAGGGCAAGAACGGCTGGATAACAAAGGGTATGGAAGCGGGTAATCATAAGATTGATTATAAACTTGCTGATTGCTAGACATGTGCTTTAAATATTTACTAAACTCAAAGCCTTCAAAATCCGGATAAGGAATAGAAGTTAAATCTCCGATGGACTCTCTTTTATCCGTTATTATTATCTTTCCACTATTCTCTTTGTACATAATTCCTCTGATTTTTTTTGGTTCTTTCACACCCCTTCTGATAGATTCCAATAATTCTATTATCGTTATTTCTCCTTCACCTAAAACTCCAAAATCAATTCCAAGCGAACTAAACATCAACTCTGGCTCACTAGTAATTAAAGCACCCCCAATAATTATTTTCGGTCTTGAGGCGTGCTCTTTTGCTGAGTTTACTATTTTTTCCACTATTGGATAATTTGGACCGCCAACAAGCCCGGTGCATACAACATCATATTTTTCTTTATCCAATTCCTTTTTCATTATTTCCGAAATAGTGCCTTCCATGTGGTTTATATTTATAGAATTAACAGCATATCCTTCTCTCTTAATTGTAGAAGAGATATACAGCAGCCCTAATGGAATCATATAATTATAAGTTATTTTTGTAGTAATCTGAAATCTTGGCATTAAAATTAATACCTTAAAGTCATTTTTTGGGCGAATATTAACCCTTTTCATGATTTGCACTGGGAAATAGCAGTATAAAAGAATATGGTATGTGGAGTTAATATGTAGGTTCGTGAGATATTTCGCCCCTGTTAAAGTAGAGGATTAATAATAGAGTTGTCTTCAGCAAATCCGCTTAATGAGCCACTTACATAATAGATATTTGGTATAATAAAGACATTAACTTAATTCAATTTACTCATAAAACCTAGAGGGCTACTAAGTGAAAAATGCCTGTAGTCTACATATGTATGGGGAGTTAACCCAGAGCTTTTAAAAATAAGGCTTGTGTTGAAGGCATATGCTAGAGGAGACAAACAAAAAATTATTGAACAAAAGCTTAAAGGGCATAGTTAAGTCCTCAGTTATAATATTTTTTATTTTATTAGCCTCTAATATAGTTACTTATATTTATAGGCTTATTATTGCAAGATATTACGGCCCTGAAGGTTATGGATTGTTCTCTTTAGCGGTAATGGTTGTAGGAATTTTTACAGCCATATTCTCCCTAGGGTTAACAGACGGCTTGTCAAGATTTATCCCGCTATACAATGGTGAGAAAAAAAGTTCAAAGGTAAAATATCTGATAAATTACAGCCTAAAAATATTAATAATAACTGGATTAACTGGAGGAATAATAATGTTCTTTTCTTCAGAGCTAATTGCAAACAAAATATTTCATGAAAATAATCTGACAGATATCTTAAAATTATTTAGTTTGCTTGTCCCAATAACTTTGCTAATAAATATCTTTGTCGTTAGTTTGGTGTCTTTTGAGAAAGTTGTTTTGCAGTCATTTATTTATAATCTTGTGCCAAATATCTCAAGAGTTATTTTAATAACAACGTTTATAATTTTAGGATTTAACTTTTGGGCCATTTTCCATTCATATTTCTGGTCACTATTCGTGTTGCTCTTACTATCATTTATCTTTTATAAAAGAACAATAAAATTTGATTCAAAAGATAATTTAAATTACAATGGAAGGAAATTAGTAAGAAGTGAAATGTTTAATTATTCTATGCCACTTATATTATTTGCTCTTGTTATAAAAACAAATACCTGGATAGACTCTTTTGCCATAGGTTATTTTTTAAACGCCACAGAAGTTGGGTTTTATAATTCCGCACTGCCGATAGCAACATTATTACTTTTAACACCCCAAATTTTCTTACAACTTTTTGTTCCTTTAATAAATAAGGAATTCGCAAAAAAGAATAACCACTTGATAAAACAAATGGGTCAGCAGGTGGGGAAATGGATATATGCAGTTAATCTGCCAATATTTATCTTATTTTTTATATTTCCTGAAGCTATTATAAATATATTATTTGGAAGCGAATATATTGTTGCGGCAAATAGCCTAAGGATTCTTTCATTCGGGGCTTTTATTTACACACTTGCTTCTTCTTCAGAAAAGCTTGTTTTAATGGCTGGAAAGTCAAGGATAACTCTATTGAATATAGTAATTACTTCGGTTATTGGAATAATCTTAAACATCTTGCTTGTGCCTAGACTCGGCATTGATGGCGCAGCCATATCTACAGCATCAATATGGATAATTTTATCCATTTTCTTATTTGTAGAAGGATACTATTACACTAAAATAATTCCTTTAAGAAGAAAAATGATAAGAATAACTGCAATGGGCTTTATTTCTCTAGGCCTCCTATTATTATTAAGAAGTTTTATCAAAATAAACATTTTATCGCTTATTGTCTTGTCTTTAACCTTCTTCTTGGTATACTGCCTATTATTATTAATCAGCGGCTCTCTTGATAAAAATGACTGGATGGTTATTAAAGCTATAAAAGGCAAGGCCTTTGGAATAAAGAGAAATCTAAAAATTCTTACAAAAAAATTGAATTACCTGAATTTCTCTAAAGAAAAGCAGTAAAAATCAAAATGCTCGCAAAGAAGGGTTTAAAGTCTATTCACATCCTTTGCACAGAGTGATTTCTGACTCTTTCAGTCAGAGAAAGATTAGAATGTTTTGAAATATAATCTGTCTGCTCCCTATCTAAACGACCAAGCCCTTTAAAGCCAAAGCTCGCATATAACCTTCTTTTATCAGTTGGATCAACAGATAAAGCAGACCTGCCGTTTGCATCAAGAACAGATTCTATCCCAATCCATGTCAAATGCCCGCAATGTTGAATAAAAATAGCGAGATGCCGCACAGACACAGGATCATATTCTATTAC
>CAYSGT010000052.1:5368-7524 GCA_964430805.1 Candidatus Woesearchaeota archaeon | reverse complement strand
TCCATCTTGTCTATGCGGGAACAGTATGGGACGAATGGGAGGGTCATGTTTCATTTCCGTTAATGATCGATAAAATAATCGCCCAAGGAATAAATCTTCATCTTTATCCATCCAATGTTCTTTCGCAAAATTTAAAGAATAAACTGAAAAAAACCTCAAAAGAAAATAAATTTTTTCATCTCCATGAAAGAGCAGATCCAGACAAAATAAATAAAGAAATATCAAACTATGACTACGCCCTTCATTTAGACTTTTATGACTATTCAATAAATCCTTTATGGTATATCACCGGAATGTCTGCAAAAATATTTGGTTACATGGAAGCAGGTCTTCCAATAATAATAAATAAGGATTTTAAGAATATGTGCTCAATAATCGAAAAGAACAAGATAGGTTTTGGGATAACCTACAAAGATTTGGATAATTTAAAGGAGAAAATTCATTCTCATAAATATCCTTCAGCCCATGACTTTCTAATGGTGAGGAAAAAATATGACATTGATTTAAACCTAGACAAACTTGAAAAGTTTTATGATAAGGTGCATTTTCTGTGTAATAAAAGAATTAATTAATTTATTTTCTAAAATATTTTATTTCAAATCTCTGACGTTCTGTATTTCAACGCTTGTATGCCCTCTTTTTTGGGCATGGTCTGTTTTTACTTTTACATCGCAAGGGTTACACCTTCCATGAATATAGCACGGTCTAAATACATCTTCAACTTTAAAAGCCGGGTCAAGAAGACTGCCAATTTCTCTTTGTCCATCGTATAAATCTGTGTGGCATCTGTAAACTTTTCCGTTTGGACCAACAAGAAGCTCAGTAGTTTTGCAATCGGCATATTTAAGTCCGTCCCTTGAAAATGCAGCACCTGGATATTTGCTGTAGTCTCCATGAGTTATTTCAAAAGGTCTTCCTTGATCATCTTTACCTTCATACACTCCTACAAATTCTTTTAGTCTGAAATCTATTCCATGATCTCTCGCTATAAATTGAAATTGATTTATTGCAGTGAGTTGCTCTGGGCTCGGGAATAGGACTGACCAAACACCTATACTAAATCCTCTATCTTGCAAATACTTTACGTCTCTTGCAAGTCCAACAGGTTCCATGCCTGCCTCGTTTGGGTGATAAGAAACTCTTATTGAAGCATAAGGGGCATCTCTCTTTAGCCTGGCTGGGTCTACTTCACTAGCAAATCTTTCAAGTCCTTTTTGACCCCATCTTAAATTCGTGAGTATATCTATTTCCTTATCAGGATCAATTCCATTTATTATAGGTATGAATCCTTTGTGTACAAAAGGTTCTCCTCCTCCTAGCGTGACAGGAACTCCTTTTCTTGTTTTTATTCTATTTATTGCAGATATCCATTCACCAGTATTAAGCTCAGAGAACCTATCGTCTTTGAACACTGCATTGTTTCTAGTTCCGTCAGCATCTCTTCTTTTTCCACCCTCATCCACATGAATTGTATTTATGCAGAAGCTGCAGGCAAGGTTGCAATTAAGGGTCAAATAACATTCTACATACTTGTAACTATCTGGGATTACTAAATCCCTCTTCGGAAGTGTTAAGTTTGTTTGTTCATCCACTTTGCTTTAAATAAAATTTGCGTGTGCTGGGGTTTGCCCTCTAGGCATTTCAGCTGGTTTTCCTCCATTTTTTATAACCTCAAGCGTATTATTGACAGCATTCATCCTGCAGTTTCTCCTACATTCAGTTATGTCAAGTTGACTAGCAACAAAGTCTATGCTCTGCATTCTCTTTTCCCCTTCCCATATCTCTCTGAAAGTCTGGTCCTTTATGTCTCCATAACAAAATCTGTCATCGGTAAGATAAGCGCTGCATAATGAGCCTAGCCTTCCTTATAGGAAGAAAAAAGGCGGGGATATTTACCTTTTTGTTAATTTTTTTCTACAGCCTGTTAACCGGTTTCCAGGTTCCTGTCATCAGGGCAGCGATTATGGTCACTTTTACCTTTTTGGCTTTGATGGTGGGTAAAGAAAGAACAGGTTGGTGGGTACTGCTTTTGACAGCCGGTTTGATGCTGCTGTACAATCCCCATTGGCTGTTTAATATCTCTTTTCAGCTAAGTTTCTTGGCTACTTTTGGAGTGGTAGTGGTGGCTCCCCTCCTTTTGGGAAGTTTGCCAAAAG
>CAYSGT010000052.1:5044-5358 GCA_964430805.1 Candidatus Woesearchaeota archaeon | reverse complement strand
ATAAGCCCAAAAATGAGGAGTAGATGGACATCTTGAATAATCTTGGCGTTCTTTGTCAAGTTCAGCCATTGTTTTTTCTCTGAAAACCACTTCAAACTTGTCAGATTCGAGAGCAGTCAGTCTCTCAGCAAGATCTTTAAATCCTCCATACGTCATCCCTTCATATTGATGTGTTAAGCTCTTAGTATGTTGAGAGTATGGCTTTATTACAGCATAATCAAGTCCTGTCTCTCTTGCTCTTTTTACTAACTTTCTGTTTGACACAACATACTATATCCCTACAATGGTCTGGCTGTGGTTTATGGCACTTGCCT
>CAYSGT010000052.1:0-5034 GCA_964430805.1 Candidatus Woesearchaeota archaeon | reverse complement strand
AGAGAACCATTTGCGCTCCAAGGGTGTGAGCTCTTCTGTCTAGTCCTAGTCTTTCTCTTCCTGCTACAAGCTTGCCCATGTTGCCCCATACTCTTTCAAAGTCCTTGGAATTTTTTGTTCTATGTATCGCCATGTAATGGGCAGGAGTGCCTGCGTTAATACTCGCTTTTAACCAAGTTACATACGGTAAAGCTTCATCGACAAATCTATCTGTTATTGGTGTGGCATTTGTTGTTATAGCAACATCTATTCCAGCGCTTCCCTTTGTATGTTTTATAATTCTTGCAATATCTCTGTGAAGTAAAGGTTCTCCCTCACCAGCAAACATTACGCTTTTGACCCCAAGTTTACCCATTTCAGAAAGTCTTTCCATTAGTAGGTCTGGTGGAAGTTGTACATCTTCATACCCTAAATAATCTACCGCACAAAATGTGCACCTATGGTTGCAACTGCCAACAGGAGAAATTTCAACATATATAGGGTAAACCTTTCTGCTTCCAGAAAGCCACTGATTTACTCTATCAGGATGCCATTCAATTTTTTGTCCATCAATTAGATTTTTATCGCCCATTTTAAAAGTTTAAAGATATAATACCCCGTAGTGTCTTATTTTAAAGCTTTTCTATACTCTTCTACCATCTTTAAATTGACTTCGCCACTATGGCTCGTCAGTCAAGATAGTAATTTTTAACAAAATAAATTTGTCAATACTAATTGAAAATATTAAACATTCCCAATGGCAACTCCAAAACTCTTATCAAACAAAGTTTTGTAGTAAATAAGATAATTATTACTCATGAGATTTTGAGTCATCTTTTATGAATTTACTTCGGAAAAGATAAGATTATTTACTGAGTTTGCATCTGGCAAACTCAAGCTTTAAGATAGGCTACAACTTTTTGGAAAACAGAATCAACACCAATTTTGTCAATGCAGTTGCCATTCCCACTTTCACATCTATCTCCAAGACAAGGTACGCAATCAAGTTTAGGGTAAGGGGTTATTGCTTCTCCTCTTTCATAAAAATGAACTTCGCAGCTGGGTGTTGGAGCAAATAATCCGAATACTTGTTTCCTTAAAGCGATAGCTAAGTGCATTCCAAGAGAGTCAGAGGTAACCATTGCTCTTGCAGAATTTATCCAGTCAACATAAGCACGCAAATCAGAAAGGACGCGTGAATCTTGCCTGTCTTGTCTTGTTACAGTAAACCCTTCACCAGAAAGTCTTTTTTCAAGGTCATCCCATCTTTCCTTCGGCCAGGATTTATTAGGCCATTTTTTTCCAACAAGAGTGTTAAGGGCAACATCGTGGGTCACTGTTGTCTGCGGAATATGCCCTAAAGAATATTCCTCTCCTCTCCATTCTTCTCCTATCAATCCAAAGAGAAGTTCCTGAAATCTTTTTCCATTTGCCCTTTTTAATGCAGCATTATGGCTGACCGCCAATACTTCAGCACCTCTGTCATAAGCTTTTACTTGTCCAGACTCGGCATCTATTCGAAAGCCCTGCTTTTTCCATGCGTCTATAGATCTTGCAAGCAGACAGACCCCCCTATTTTTTTCAAGATTAACGACTGTATCAAATCCTCTTCCAAGCAGTTCGAGGGCGCCAAGAGAGTTAATTCTAACAAGTTCTGAAATATGAGGGTTGCCTTCAAGTAAAGGCAGAGCATTTGAATCCGTGAGCCACGTAACTTCATCCCCTCTTTCAGCATATCTTGGAAGTAGGACAGTTGTCCTAAAAACATCTCCCAAACTAACATTTTCTACTCCAGCACCACCATATAAAAATTCAGAATATCCGGTTTTTATTATCAGTACTTTTTCCATTTTTAATTAAGCTTTATAATGGTATTTATTTCTTTTTGAAAAAAAAAGTAATTATGAAGTAATAATATTGCAGGCTTTGCACATTAGTTAATTCTATTTATTTGCAATATACTTTTCGTCGCAAAAACAATATTATTGCTAAACTTGAAACTACTGCTCCAACCAGAGCAATTGTTGCAATTATTTTATCTCTCTTTAATATTGGCCTTTTCTCTTTTTTTATATCAAACGCATATAAATTGCTTAATGTTTTAGGAATTATTATGCTTGTGGCTGATTGATTAATGCAAAAATAAGTCCCTTGCCCCAGGCATCGTTGTTTTTAGCGATGTGATTTATACTAGAAAGTATGAGTTAATTTACTCTTTAAGTATAATATTATCAAGAAAAATAAAGTTCTTTAGAATAAAAATCTAGCAAGAAGCCCAAGTTGTTCTTTTTGAATAATGCTGTCCGCTTTTTTGATCTAGCTCTGCCATAATCTTTCCTGCAGAATCTCTCAAACTAGGGTCAATTATTTCCGCTTCAAAAGAATTTTCGTTAACCCAATCAACTCCTAAGTTTCCTCTTATGCTTAATCTAATTAATGTTCTTGGTACTGTCTTTGTTGGACCTAAAAATCTTCCTATCCATCTTCTGGGGACTTCAGTGTTTCCCTCTTGGATAAGGTAGGCTTCTCTGTCCCCAGCATATCCAAAACCAGGCACATGGCTGACTTTTCCTGTAAACCTTCTTTGAGGATATTCAGCTTGTAGTCTTTCTTGAAGATTCTGACCATAGGCTACAACTCTTTCTCTAATTGTTCCAAATTTCGCAACATCTTCTATCCTTTCATTTGCCATAAGATTCACGGAAAATAATACTATTTAAACCTTTATAGTGGTAGCATTTACTTCTCTAAATAGTTATTTATAGCGCAATGGAAAAAAGTATATTGACATTTTAGAGATTAAGATTTGTTTGAATCTCTTTTTTATCTTAATTCTAAAGTAGTACTAAAAAGAAAAGATTTAAATAGTTTTTATTTTATCTAAAACTATGAACGTTGCTCATATAGTCAAAGATGTGCCAGAAGGTAGCCAGGTGGCAAGAGTAAATTCACTAGTAGAGAAAGCATTTGGCAAAGGCTTTGCAGGAAATTGGCAGATACGCGAAGCTTTTGATCATCGCTATATGATACAAAAAGATTCTCTTGACTCAGTAGCTAAGGAAACAGTTTTTAGTCAAAAATTCTTAAGACTTATTGGAGGCACCCGCATAAGGATTGCAGGATTATTTGAGCCTCCAGGTGGAGACGGCTCTACAATAATCGTGCCTCCCAAATATCTTCCTCAAGCAAGAACTTACGCAACATTATATGAATCTGCTTTTGGTAAAGAAGTAACAGTTAAGCTAGCTCCAAGATAATAATTTTATCGCCTTAAAAAAACTAATTTCACCAGAAATATCTGTTTATTTCAGCTTCGCCTCTTTGACATATCGCCCTATAATCAAAATCTTCCCTTCCAAGTATAATCCTCATTGCTTCGTTAAAAAGAGGAAGAGCTCTTCCGCTTTCACCAGTATCTAATATCTGCCCATCTGCTACAAGCCCATTTAATTCGCCGGCAATTTTATCAAGTCTCTGCACATGTGGCCTGTTCCTTTCAGTTACCACACTTTCAAATTCACTTTCTGGAAACCATTCTTCATAGCTTCTAAATCTATGTTTAAATCTTGCTAAATTATCTGCCGCAAATCTTCTTATTCTAGGTGTTGTTGATGTGCCGAAGACCGATCTAAGATATAGGTTAAGTGGCCCGAATGTTTTTAGATAATCCTTCCCAATTCCGGTTTGGGGGTTTACATCTTTAATAGGTTCTAACGTTTGAGTCATTTTAGTTTAAATAAAGTTTACATGAACTGGCTTTTTATCGCCAGGGTTTACAGAGGGTAATGGAATGCCGTGCTCGACAAGATGATAAAGTCTTTCGTTTACTTTGTGCTGTAAGCATAGCGCTCCGCACATTCTTTGGGCATCAAATTTATCAGATCTAAGCCTATCCATAACTTCCCAGTACCTATCTCCTTGGACAATGTCCTTGAATGATTGGTCTGCAATGCTTCCTATATGGAAGTCGCCTTTGTAACGGTCATGGAAAAGCATTCCACAAGGTGCAACAAGACTGGAACCAGATATTTGAAGTATAAATGGAGCACCGCGACATTTTTGGTAAACTCTCTTTCCTTCGCTAGTAAGCTTTGACCATTTAGGAACAATAGCTGTTTCAGGAGTAGACTCTGCTTCAGCAGCTTTTAGAGCAGGGATGCAGTCTCTGTAATCTCTGTAGCTTATTCCAAGACTTCCAAGCTCATCGTCACTACAATGTTTGATTACAAGATAATCCACTCCAAGCTGTTTGCTAAGTCTTGCAAGAGGCATAAGCTGGTCTCTGTGCTGAGGCATGAAAACCATTTGCATGCCTATCGTCACATCAAGACCGCCCCTTCTCTTTAGATCTACGCTTCTTTTTATTTTTTCAACAACTCTGTGAAAATCTTCTTCTCGACAACCCATTACTTCAGCATATTTCGCAGGCTCTCCTGCTGAAAAGTTAAATCTCAGATAAGTTAAGGCTGCCAGCATTTCTTCCATCCTATCCTCTCTTAGCAGAAATCCATTTGTTCCTAGAGCCATGTCTATTCCGTTTCTTTTGCCTCTAAGTATTGCATCATAAACATAAGGGTGAGATGTGCTTTCGCCGTCGCTTACAAAACTTATTCCCTTTACTCCAACTTCAGCGGCATCATCCAAAAATCTGTCTATTACTCTTGGGCTCATTCTTTTGCTGTCTCCTTGAAGAGCATCAACTTCATTTTCCTGAAGCATTGCATAACAGAATGTGCACCTCATATTACATGCCCTTGTAAGGGCCATGTCGATAGTTATAGGAGCAATTCTTTCTCCTCTTTGCCATGCCTCAACTCTGTCTTGATGATGGCATAGCTTGTCCCCATCAAGAATCATTCCATTTACCATTTGTTGGCTCAGCGGTACAGTAATATCTTTTTTAGCATCCATTTCTAATAACTCTCAATTTTCGTTAACTAACAGGGTTTAAAAAATTATTGCCTAAACAAATGTTTCGGAAATATCCTGTATTTCAAGACTGTAGTATCCCGAAATTATTGCACCCCTATCTTGAGCGTTATTTCTATGTAATCC
>CAYSGT010000051.1:0-7536 GCA_964430805.1 Candidatus Woesearchaeota archaeon | reverse complement strand
CAATAACTATTGTTTTTTGTGGCACAGCATTATCATCAATCTGCTTAAGGTCTTCTGCAATATTAGAATCGAAAACTTTCCCTTCAACTAGCCCTGTAAATTTAATCTCCGCAAAGTCTCCTTTCTTTACTGTTTCTGCCATTAACCATAATCTAAAATCTGGCTTTAAAAAACTTCGTTTTTTAAGTAGAATATTTTCTGTAGTTAGTCCATATAAACTGGATATTCTTGTCTGACAAGTTCAAGTGGACCAACCATTTTTTCTAAATTGCGCTTGACTCCTATTCCATGAAATAACCCCATGCTTCCTAGAACACGATCGTATTTGTCTAGCCTACCCCTAATTGCAGAGGCTATTATTTTATCTCTGTTAAAGGCATCGATAAACAGGCCATTTAAAAAGGAAACTTTAGGAAATCCATCTTCTCCTCCTCTAACAAATTCCTGACCTGCTACAGTATCGTGTCTGGTTTTATCTCCGTATCTATGTGCTCGTATTATCTCTAAAGGAGCTCTAAAAGCATGAACAACATCGGAAATTGCCCAAAACAGAAGACACTGAGAAGTTAGATCTTCGCTTCTTACAAAATCTTTTCCTCTACTTCTAGCAGCTTCTTCTAAACTAAAATAAACTTGTCTTTCATCTCCCACCACTGGGCTTAATAGTGGCCTTCCTAAGAAGTAGTTTGTTAATGAAACCAATGGAAGACCTATAATAACGGCTGGTATGTGGGCTACTCTTTTCAAAGCAGAGATGCCACGAGGCAATTTTTTCGTCGAACCTTCATTAACTATAGATTCATATTGAGAAATCACTTGACCAATAAATTCTGCTTCTTCTGTTCGGAGGTCATGACACTCGCCTAATATTCCTATCTGTTTAGGCCTTCCATTGTAAGTTGCTCTATATTGATTGTGTATCATGATGATCTCGCAAGAATGTCCTTTTTAAATATTGCTAATAGTTACTACTTAAAGATTATACTAACTAAAATAGAAGAGTATCTTAACTTGAAGGAAGGTTTTATAAACGTAATTGTGGAAATTCAGTTATGACATTAAAATTACTTGCTGCTACATCTGCCAAACCAGGCACGACAGTTATGTGGGATGGAGTTCCCTGCGTTGTTAGGTCAAATGATCAAAGTAAGACAGGGAAACACGGAAGCATGAAGTGCAGAATGGAAGTTGTTGGTATATTTGATAAGAAAAAAAGAATTGGAGTTATTCCTGGAAGCGAAAACTTAGATGTTCCTAACGTTGAAAAGAAAAGAGCTCAGGTATTAAGTATTGATGGAGATAGAGTAAGCGTGATGGACTTAGAGAATTTTGAAACACTTAATTTGCCTTATGATGGAGAGTTAAATGGAAAACTCGCACCTGAACAGCAAGTTGAATACTGGGATGTTGAAGGCCAGCGAGTTGTAATGAGGATAAATAGCTAATGGGAACAAAATTGCCTGCAGCCATGACCAGGTTATATAGAAATATGTTTGTATGCAAGAACTGCGGGCAGAAAATGAGGTCTGAATCTCTCAAAGTTATTTCTAAAACTCTAAAATGTAGAAGATGTGGAAAGCACAATTTTAGAACCGTTAGTCTTAAGAAGAACAAATGATGAGGTTAAGTGATGGCTAGTTTTTGGGTGTATGATGTAATCTTCTTAGTGTTGTTTACTTTGTTTGCTTTTCTCATGTTGCATAGAGACCGCAAAAATCTCAAAAGACAAGGTTGGATATTTCTTTATCATACTAAGGTCGGCATAAAATTAATGGACTGGGCTTCTGAGAAGTTTAATAAAATATTGAAACCGCTAAGTTACCTTGTAATTGCATCTGGATATATTTTGATGGGCAGCATTTTGTGGCTCATTACAAAAACTGTCTGGATGTATGTTTCTTCGCCAATTCCGAAAGAATTGAAAAATTTACCGCCAATAGCTCCGTTAATTCCTTACTTTCCTAAATTATTTGGATTAGAATCTTTCTTCCCCCCCCTATACTTCACTTACTTTTTAGTTGCTTTGGCAATTGTTGCTGTCTCGCATGAATTTTGCCATGGTTTATTTGCAAGATTATGGAAAATTAAAATTAAAACAACCGGGTTAGCTTTTTTTGGTCCGTTCTTTGGAGCATTTGTAGAACCTGATGAGAAGCAGATGGCCAAAGCTCCTAAGAAAGAGCAACTGTCGGTAATTGCTGCAGGAACTTTTGCTAATATTGTAATGTTTGTATTATTTGGATTAATTTTATGGGCTTTCTTTGCATTGAGTTTTGCGCCAGAGGGGATAATCTTTAATGCATATGCTCAAAGTGTAGTAAACGTTACAGATATTTCTCATATCGAAAATCTAAGCGTGCTTTCTATTGCAGCTATTCCTAATTTAACTCATGAAGGACTAAACAAAGTTACTGCTGCTGGAAAGACCTACTATGCTCCGCAGCAAGCCTTAACTAAAGAAATTTTAGAGAGTAATAACCAGCTTGTATTTTTTGATGAGGCTCCTGCTGTGAAAAACAATATTATTGGAGCAATAACCACAATAGATGGCAAGAGAACTACAAGTCAAACTGAATTAACAGATGCTTTAGCTCGTGCTGAACCTGGAAAAAAAGTGATTGTAACAACAATAGACAAAGAGAAGCAACTTCATTCTTATGATATAGTTCTTGGAGAGAAGAACGGGAGAGCTTATCTTGGGGTTGGGTTCTACCCAACTGAAACAAAAGGATTTAGAGGATTAATGTTAAGAGCAATATCTGAGATAAAAAACCCTAATGTATACTATGCACCTACTTGGGACGGTGACTTTGCGCAGTTCATTTACGACTTACTATGGTGGGTTGTTATGATTAACATCCTTGTAGCACTAATGAATATGCTTCCTGTTTCGATTCTAGACGGCGGGAGATTCTTCTACCTCACTGTCTTAGGAATAACTGGTAGGGAGGGATGGGCTAAGAAAACATATTCATGGGTAACCTGGTTTATCTTGCTATTATTAATTATAATGATGGCAAAGTGGTTCTTTAATTTGTTTTAATTTTATAACCCTAATTAGATAAGTTTAAAATAACTGCCTCCTTTCATTGTTATGGCGATAGATGAGCTTCCACAAATAGGATGGACTCAAAGGCTAAAGACAAATAGAGTTGATGAATGTATTGCCTTAAGAGAAATTGGAGAAGTTACTTTTTTTCCTGGTCAGAAACGCGTTGTCTATGTTGGAGGAGTATTAGATGGCCAGCTTTACTTTTCTTATGGGCTAGACGTCCATAACCATTTAGAACCTCCGATACAAACATTTCCTTTGAGAGTGATATCTTCTTATACTTTGTTGAAAGCTGCTAGTTAATAGTCTCTACGCCGTTTTTTTGTTTTACTAAAACTCACTATCTTCAGCTTTTAGATTAAGACTTTCTAAAAATATTTTAGGAGTTATATATTCTTCGAAATTATTAAAATCTCTATCATAGGATATTAGCTTCAGACCATATTTCCGCGCAGATGCTAACTGCTCAATATCCTTATCTTTTATTTGTCCTTTCAACAATTTAATCTGCTCAACAACTTCTTCTTTCATAACTAATGAGCAGTTATCTAACAAATATTTTCTGAATTTCTTAGCTAATTCGTTTGAATGTTTTCTCTCAAAATAAAAAACTACTTCTTTTAGAACTCTCTCTGATATAACTTCTTCTATCCCGCCTTCATTAAGGAGATCTATTGTCTTGGCACTATTTGATTTTGGAAACTCGAAAGAGTAAATGAATACATTAGTATCCAAAAATACCCTTAATTTCATTATTATACTTCCTCTTCTATTTTTTCCAGATCCTTGGCTAATTGTTCTGGAGTCACATTTCTTTTTGGAAAAGATCTGATTTCATTCCATTGCTCTTTTCTTCCAAGCATTCCAAGTTTCAGAAAATAATTAATCAGAGCCGCTCTTATTGCCTCTGATTTTGAACTAAATAATCCATTTCTTACAATTTCCTCCAAAAGTTTTGCCTCTACTCCTTTGAATTTCAAAGTTAAAGCTATTTCGTTTTTTTCATTCATGTTATAGCGATATGATAGCATATTTATATACTTTTTGGTGTTTTAAGAGTTTAATTAATGGTTTCTACGCCGTTTTTTGTGAATACTACAAGCCTAATTCCTACAGGAATTGTTAAAAGTGCACTGATAAGAGCCATGTGCTCTTTTCCTGTCCCTGAAGCTATTGAGACATGAGCATCGAAACCTGAAAGTTTTGTTTTTAATTTACTTATTAAATCTTCTTTTAATTCAAGAAGGGGCTTTGTTGTATCAACTGCAATTAAATCAGCATCTTTAGGGGAATCATAGTCTTCTGCGGTTTTTGATTTTACTATAATTATCTTTTCCCATTCGCCGTGATTTATCAGCCCATTTACTTGTCCCCATGTTTCTTTATCATTTCCTAAAAATGCAACTAATTCCATATTGGAGGTTAAAGGATTACATTTATAATGATTATGGTTATTAATTGATGATGGATTCAATGTTTATTGAAGGAAAGAATTGAACATGGCTCGTGACGTACCTCTGCATGAAATAACTTTAAGGAAATATGAGAAACCTTATGATTCTTCAAAGAGAGAGATAATTAGGAAGATTTGTTTGAGTATTGGATTGCTTCAACCTGGAGACTCTAGAGATATTATCGTTGATATTCTTCTTGCTCTGGAAGATGCTCGTAAAGACAAGAAAGAGTTGACTTCTTTTGAAGTTAGGGATATTGTCACTAAAATGCGCCAAGATAATTCCCTTGAGACTAAGGGGATTGCTGAGAGCAACATTAGACGTCAACTCAAGCGCCTGCGAGACATCATGATTGTAGACAAGAGAAACAACCTTTACAGAATCGCTGAATTTGCAACCCTTCATGAATTGTTTGAACAGAAAATAGAAAACTTCCTCATTCCTCAGACAGTTGGTAGAATTAAGGAATATTTGATGGTTTTAGATAAAATATAAACTTTTTGTATTCGTAAATGTCTCAATCACTAAATTTATTCTGCCTTGCCTATAATTTTCTTTAAATTTTCTAAAAATTCTCTTGTATCTGCGAAATAGTTTGGATAGGCTTCTTTCAACTCGTTTGCTGCATTAACTCCCACAAGAACAACATCATATTCTCTTTTTCCCTGATTTCTTTTTTCAGCTTTTGCATAATCAAATATGGCTTTTTCTTCTTCCCCATTTGTGTAACCAGTTATATTAAGTTTTTCCCCGATTATATCCAATTCCAATAAAAATAATTGCAGATGAGGTTTTTGTTGAGATTCTCTTTGGAAAACTTCTATTGCTTCTGCCCACCCACTCATTACTTTGATTACTTGCAATTCTTCTTCCTTAACTTTAATTTGAGAATATAATTCTTTTAGGTTTAAAGGAGTATTTGGGACTAAAGGGCAGTTTTCTATCAGAGCAAAAGCTGAACTGACTAATTTAAAAAAATCTGCCCATTCTTTTTGACCCTCATTAGACTTAATTGCTTGTCTCGTGAAAAAATCAACCGTTTCTATAGCTGTTGCCCACAAGTGTTGCAATTTAGATCTTATTTGAATTTCCACTAGTAGGTTATTGAAATCTTTTTTTCCTTTATCACTTTTATATTTGTATATTAAATGAATACTCCTATATCCATCTTCTTTTGGATAGGTAATATAGTCTTTCTCATTTACTTTTTTATGTTTAATATCTCCTTTAATATATCCTTCTTTGTAAACTTTTCTGGCTAATTCAACATCTGATAAAACTGCTCTGCATCCTGCAATATCTTGCATTTGCGATAATTTCATTGTTGGTTCATTCCCGCTATATCTTCTTTGTAGTTTTTTTATTATGGAAGGATATCTTTTCAATCTTTGAACGACTAATGCATTTTTATCTATTTTTTGTGAAATGAGTTCTAGCCTTTTATGAAAGATGTGCATTGGATATTTATGTATTGCCCTCCAATTAACAAATACCTCTAAAGCTTGCTCTATATCTTGCTGAGAACTTGTATCTTTAATTAAGATGTTTCCAGCCCAATCTACTTTAGACTTACTATGACCTGTTGGTTTTACCCACACCATGTTAAATTGCGCGTTTCTAACTATTTAAATCTTTGTTTTGCGCGGTTGATTTCCTGTGTAAAATGATACTTTTAAGGATTTTAAGCTTTTTTGCGCGGTTGTAAACTAAATAAAATCATTCTTGCGCGACAAGCAATTTTTGCTTCAAAATGGCGACAGATTTATAAACCCCTCAAATCAAACATGAAAGTCATTAAACTACATCTTTGACCCTGAAATTATATGGGTTGAAGCAGACTGTAGAAGACACAGACACACACAATGGAACTCAAAGAAGCAATAAAGCAACTACGAAGCGAGAAAGAACGCAAGTTTGATCAGACTTTTGACCTAATTGTAAATTTGAAGGGAATGGATTTTAGAAAGACTAATTTGTCTTTTGTTGTTTCTGTTCCTCACCAGGTTAAGGAAAAAACTGTGTGTGCTTTCTTGAATGAAAAAAGTGATCTTGTTCCTACAATTACTAAACCTGAATTTGCAAGATATAATGATAAGTTAGCAATGAAAAATCTTGTTAAAAAATATGACTTCTTTATTGCGCATGCTTCTCTGATGCCGTCAGTTGCTAGTTCTTTTGGTAAAGTTTTAGGACCTACTGGTAAGATGCCTTCTCCTCAATTAGGAGTTATGATGAAGGACGGTGCTGACGAAATCAAAAATACCTTGAATAAAATAACTAAGTCCGCTAAAATCAGAGTTAAGGAAGCTAATGTTAAAATTGCAGTTGGAAAATTGAGCATGCCTGACGATAAAGTTATTGAAAATATTAAATTAATTTATGATGGGATTGTTCAAGCCTTGCCTTTGAAAAAAGATAATATTCGCAACGTTCTGATAAAGCTTACAATGACTAAACCAGTTGAAGTGCAGGTTAAATAAAATGGATGATAAAAAAAATACTCGTGTGACTGTTGTTTCTGAAGAGAAAAAACAGACCGTAAAGGATTTAGCAAACTTAATGCTGCGAAATAGAACAATAATGATTGCATCTTCTAAAGGTCTGCCTGGAAGACAATTTAACGAAATAAAGAAGAAAATGCGGGGACTTGCAGAGCTTAGAGTTGCAAAGAAGAGCGCTATTTCCAAAGCAATTGAGGCAACCGAGAAAGGTTCTATTCAGACGCTTAAACAGCATCTTGAAGCAGATTATGTTTTGCTTTTTTCTGACACTGAACCGTTTGAACTTGCAAGTATTTTGATGGATTTCCAGAGTTCTAGACGTGCTAAAACTGGAGACATTGCACCTAATGATATTGAAATTGAGCCAGGACCTACTGATTTAGTTGCGGGCCCTGCAATTTCCGAATTATCTGGCGTAGGACTAAAAGTAAAAGTTACTGATGGAAAATTAGAAATTATTAAAGGAAATGTAGTTGCTAGAACTGGAGAGCCAATAAAGGCAAATGTTGCTAGCGTTTTGAGTAAGTTG
>CAYSGT010000050.1:761-7570 GCA_964430805.1 Candidatus Woesearchaeota archaeon | reverse complement strand
TGGAGTTACTTCTTTTTTGTTGAAGTAATCAAACATCGTGTTGTATGGTGTTTTGTTCTCGACAAGTTTATCTTCTTGGGCTTGTGCCAAATCAGAAGCAAATCTTCTACCTGAAAATCCAGAATAGACTTTATACACCATTGAAAAGATTGTGTCTCCTAAAGGTTTTGTTGGTCTTCCGAAGGTGTAGGCAGGAGTTCTTATGTTTGCTGTGATGTCCGATAGCAATTTCATAAACTGTTCTTTTTCGATTTGTTGGCTTATGTTGTAATTGTGCCATGATTGACTGTAAGTTTTTCTTACGGTCTTGACAGTTACATTGCCTTCTTTATCTACTTCTTGAGTTACAAAGAGTTCGACAGCGAAAATGTGTTTGCACTTGTTTTTTCTTATCTCATGGTCAGGGCAGTTGCATTCTGCACCTATTCCGTTGGAGATTACAATGTAATATCCGCTTCCAGATTGGCTTGGAACTTTCCAACCCTTGTCTGTTTTCGTTATTCTACTTGTTTTCGCTATCTCTAAACCCTTTTGCCTTCGGTTGTCTTCTGTCATTTTGTCCTCACATCTTGATTAGCTATTTGCTAAGTATATTAGTGTATAACTAAGACTAATATATAAACTTTCCGTCAGACCTATATACTGAAGAATATAAATTATATTAAAGTAATATATACAAAATAATCTTTTGTATGTATAACGAATCTGAAGGCAAATTTGAAGCAATGGTCAGACGCACAGGTAACTCTCTCGTTATCACAGTCCCAAAAGAAACAGTTGTGAAGTTATCGCTTGGAGAAGGTTCGGGAATTGAGGTTCATATACGAAAATGGAAGAAGGCATAAATTTCGAGAAAATGTGGAAGGATAACGATTTGCGAATAGAAGTGCTGTCCGAGAAAATGAAAATGTTAAGAGCAGATTTTTTGAAGAAAAAACCTGATGCCAAAGAAGATAAAATAATGAGTTACATAAATAGGAAGCTCAAGCAGGAAACATCTTCAATTCTGGATGAACAAATTAGAATAATTTATTCGGGATTTAGAGAGGGATGAAATCGTTGTATTTATCCCAAAAACCATACCATTTTGGCTTGTTATTTCTGATGTAATCATAAACGTCTGCTTTTTGCAAGAGCAGGTCATTGAGAATATTCAAATCATCCTGCTCAAATTTCAAGCTAAACCAAATTAAAACTTGGTATTCATTAAGAGCATCAGCAACAGGGACTTTATTCGTTATGAATTCTATAAGCCCTGTCCCATGCCATATTTCCTGTTCTGGATTAGTCGAATAATTACCTTGTGTGCTGTCATAAAACCAAAAAACATTTTGAATTTTATCCTTATCATTGAGCATGGCTTTCATTTGTGCAGGACTCATTTGCTCCTGTGAAAAAATGTCAAAGCCAAACATTGAATAAACGAATGATGAATTAATACTTTCAAATTTCTTAGCTAATTTTCTTGGGGCGTTAAATCCTATTATCAAAGCACAGAGATTCCCTTCTTTAACGCTAAGATTTGCTATCCTCAATCTCGATAGGTTCAATATCTCAAGGGCGTTTGCCAGTTCGTATAAGTGGATTCCAATGAATTTTGACTCGCTAATTTCATACTTGATGATGTCCTTGAATCCCTGCTCATTTGTAAGAATGTTTAGCAGGGGCATAAGGTCTTGGCTCGGCAGAAGTTTTTTCTTGATTCGTTCTTTGTATTTTTTCCAGTCTTCCAAAGTTGCAGTTAGTGGAATTGGGTATTCTATGACTTGCATTCCTTTTGTCGCAAGGTTTTGGGCTGATGATTCTGCCTCATCCCAAGAAAATACCCATTGCTTCTTATTTCTCTGCTTAAATGGAATGAAAACTCTGTTTTGTGTTTCAGCGTGTGAACTTGCTTCTGATAAGCTGGAATAATCCCATCCTGTTTTTTTATCACTAAAAATATGGTGGGTTTGATAGACTGCATTTGGAAATAACTCCTTTTCTTTTTCCATTCTTTTTCTTTCATATGCGAATATCTGATTTGTAACTGCGTGTTTACGATTGAATACTTGTTTTGAGCCAATTACTGTTCGTTTTAGAACGAATCGTGTTTTTGCATCAATCAGTTCAACTTTAGTAAAGTCTATGCTCAAGTTTCCATCTCCTTTACAACTTTATGAGGGTCTTTTAAAACATAATTTCTTTTACGCAAGTCTTCTTCATCCATCGTAATATCAAGCCACCCTGCTGACCGCAATTCTTTCAAAAACACACTTATTGTATTTCTGCCATCAGTTTTCAAGACTTTCTGAATATCAGCATAAGATACTTGAGCATCATGGTATTTATTCCACAGCATTGAATACCTCTGCATAACCCACTTGGGTATAGGACTAACCATATTAGCTATTCACTTACTGAATTAGTATAAATATTTTGCGGAATTTACCGATTTAAAGATTAGAAATCAATATAAAGACCGTGTTTAAAAGAAAGATTATGGATGAATTTAAAACAAAGAAAGATTTACAGGTTCTATTAAATTATTATAAGGAAAACAAAGGGGACTTCAAAAATCTTTCAGAAACTGATACTGAGACAAAACTCATTCAACCTTTATTCTCTGCTTTAGGCTGGACTGTGAATGACATAAGACAGCAAGAAAAAACGGTGTTTGAGAAAAAAAGAGGCAGGGCTGATTTCGCATTTAGAATAAATAGCAGAATTGCTTTTTATCTTGAAGTAAAAAAGACAACACGCCCATTGGATGCAGAAGCTGAAAGACAGGTAATTAGTTATGCCTCATCAAAAAGAGTTCCTTTTGCTGTTTTGACTAATTTTGAACAGATGAAAATTTTTTGTGTCGGGGCAGATTCTTCTAAAGCGGTTTTCAGAACTTTTAACCGACCTGAAGATTATGTAGATAATTTTCATAATTTGAGTCTTTTAACAAGAGAAAGTTTTGAAAAAGGAACAATTTTCAAAATAGCAGAATCGGAAGAAAGACTGAAAAAAAGAGTTTTCATTGACAAAACATTACTCGGGGATTTAATGCTGATTAGAAGATTGATTGCTCAAGACTTAGAAAAACATTATCCGAATAAATACGAAGTTACTGTAAAAGATGAAATCATACAGAGAATAATTGACAGATTAATATTTATCAGGAGAAGCGAAGATGTAAATATTAATCCTGAAAATCTCATTCTTAAGGAAATATCAATTTCTTCCGATGTTCGAGCTTATGGAAAATTAAAAGAGATATTTGCAGTTTACAACAGAGTTTACAATAGCGGTTTATTCGCTGTTGATTTAGATAATGATTGCGACAAGATTACGATTAGTGGAGACATAATAAAACGCTTAATAAATTATCTCTACACTTCCGAAGATGGCAAATACGACTATAATTTCGATTGGATAGATGCAGATGTTTTAGGACAGGTTTATGAACAATATTTAGGGATTATCCTTCAACAAGCAAAGTCTGGTAAGTCTCGTCTTAAAAGCGGACAAGCTCATAGAAAAGAACAAGGAATTTATTACACTCCCACTTATGTTGTTGATTTCATAGTAAAAAATACTGTCGGTAATGTGTTGAAAAATAAAAAAATAAATCCTAACGAAATAAAAGTATTAGACCCGGCCTGTGGCTCTGGCTCTTTCCTGATTAAAGCATTTGATTATCTCTCAGAAGCATTGGGCAAGGGGGCGACTCAACATAAACTCGACTCCCAATCTAACTACTCTTATAAGACGGGAATATTAAAAGAAAATATTTTTGGAATGGATTTAGACCAAAAAGCAGTTGAAATAACAAAATTAAACCTGTTATTAAAAGCGTCAGAACCTAATCGTAAATTACCACCCGAGATTGATTTACACATAAGACAGGGAGATTCATTAATTAAAGATGAGACAGTAGGAGGCTTAAATGCGTTCAAATGGCTCGATGACTTTTCTGAAAATTCATTCGATTGTGTTATTGGAAATCCACCTTACCTTAATTCAATTCAATTAGGAAAAACCTATGGCGATACTGTAAAAGAATATTGGAAAAAGAACTATGAATCTGCTAAAGGCACTTATGACATTTACATATTGTTTTTTGAACAAGCATTAAGGGCGTGTAAACCAAACGGATATGTTGCATTCATCACTCCAAACAAATTTTTATCATCACCATACGCAGTAGGTTTTAGAAAATTAATAAAAGAAAATCATAAATTAATTCGCATTGTCGATTTAGCTCAGGTTAAGGTATTTGATGACCCATCAGTCTATCCTATAATTACTATATTTCAAAAAGCAAAACCAAAGGAAGAATATGAAATAATAATAGAACGCATTAAATCAGAAAATATGGATGATAAAACCAGTCATAAAGTCAGTTCTAAAATTCTTGGAATGTTCCCAGAAAATGTCTGGGGGGCATTACTATCCGAAAATATGGAATTAACCGAAAAAATATTCGAAAACTCTACACCATTAGAAGAAGTTGCTGAGGTTCAAGCAACAAGCACTGCTTCAGAATCAGATGAATTTTCTAAATTCATTTCAGAAAAAAATGACGGATTATCAATAATCAACACTGGAACTATTGACAGATATAGAGCCAAATATGGCGTAACCAAATTTATGAATAAGGGAGAAAAATTACTGCATCCAAAATTAAACATATTGAAAATCAACGAGAACAGAAGAAACCTATACAAAAGTCCAAAAATAATATTCGCTAAATTGGCATTGAGGGTTGAAGCGTTTTTTGATTCATCGGGGGAATATGCTTCCATAAATACAAATTGCGTTCATACTCCAAAACCTGATTACTCTCTTGAATATCTCATTGCAATACTTAACTCAAATTTAATGAGTTATATTTATTCAGAGCTTTTTCAAGGATTAAGAATGAGTGGTGGCTTTTACCAATTCCAATCCCCTCAACTTAGACTACTTCCAATCAAAAAATCTGATGAAAAAACTAAGAATAAACTAAAGGAATTGGTGATTAAAATCCAACAATCAAATACACAGTTAAATAAATTCGGTGATGTCAAATCTTCAGCTTCACTTAAGATTTCAGAAGAAATTACGAGATTAGACAAAGAAATTGACGGAATAGTTTATGGAATTTATGGAATGACTGAAAAAGAGAAAAAAATAATTGAAAATTCAATATCAGGTTAGCAAGTTATACGTTTTACGAAGCTCTCTATTTCTTCACCACTGACCTCTTTTTTCTTTCCACTCCATACAATGTTTTCAACGAGTTCCAGTTCGCTTTCATAAGCTAATATTGGGTCTTGACAGTTGGGACATTGCAATTCTAAACCCATTTCTTCTGCACTTTCTTCAGGGTTCGTGTGTATTAGCTGTTGTCCACATTCGCACTTGATGTCATATTGCCTTCCATTGAAATCCATAATCTCACCTTTCCAGAAGGTTCTATAATGTTTGAAGTGGCTTAAATAACCCATTGGACACCCTGTAATAAGCCCTAATAAAGCCAAAAAGGTCTTTTACTCATGTGTTCGCATTGTATTGAGTTAATGATGGATTACGTTAGAGGAAAGGTAGCTAAAGAGGACTTAATTGAATCCATGAAGAAATGCTACCCCGAATGACTTTTCGGGCAGATTCAAGACTTATCGGGCAACAAGCACAATTCAAAGACTATTCGGGCAAAGTTTTCTTTAGTTTGCCGTGAATATATTTTGTAAAAGAGCCGTCAGGCATAATTTCTTTTCTTAATGTTAGGTCAGAGCCCGTTTCACTCTTTATGGCGACAAATTCGCCATCTGTCTTTTCGAATTCAAAAGTATTCGAAGATAGCCATTTTTCTTTATTCAATTTTGCCATTTTAGTTACCCCTCCCTGCAAGTATAGGGGAATACCCCATAAACATATATATTTTGTTATTCTCCAGTAGTGTTACTATTGGAAGAATAAATTTTTTGTATGGATTAGATAAGTTTACCGACGGAGAACCAATCCGAACAACCATGACACCTCTCACTTTATCAAATACTGAATTTCTAACAATATAAATCTTACCATATGCCTTTATATTATCCATAATTGATGATTTTACAGGGTATTTATAAGGCTTGTTCGTCCCTTCACTATGGCTACTACCTCCTTTGTCCTCCACCCTATCCGCACCAGTCATGAGTTTAACCATGTTTTGTCCCTATTTTGCACCAGAACCAATCCACTTATCTTTAATCCTTTGCCAGAAGCTTTTATTTGCTTCAACTAATTCCTCGGCTGTCGCCTCATGGATTATCTCAATAGTTGTTTGCCTCATGAGCATGTCATCCAAGGCCTGCAATTCATCATTAGAAAGATTGGACATTGCCATCTTCCTCACCATCTTGCTTTTGAGAGCCCAGCCCATCATCATGTCAAACTTGGCAATATTATTTTTCATCTTGATAACGCAGCGAGGATCGCCTTCGACTTCCCAAGCGACTTCATCATCACCTGGGGAAATGAAGGTCTCTAATGTCCTGAACTTATTGTTCCCGATCACAAGCTTCCTAAGATTCTGCTCTGCCTTGGCCGCCTGGCCTTTAGGAGTCCGGATTATTATCTTGGCTTTCAAGGCAGCATCGCCCTTAGGTGCCTATAAATTATGTGTGCAGTCATACCGCCAATAAACATTACTGTCAGAAAGACAAAGAGGTTTCCGGTTGCGTCAATTACTATTTGCTTCATCCACAACCTCATATAAGTTCAGGCTGATGTTCGACCTTCCAGGTATTGAAATCTTATTGAATTCTTTTATCCAATGTTCATTGCAGGCCTTGACTGCGTCGGCTGTTCCG
>CAYSGT010000050.1:0-709 GCA_964430805.1 Candidatus Woesearchaeota archaeon | reverse complement strand
AAGAATACAGAACAAAGATCAAAGCTATCAATACCACAGCTATGAAGTGCCAGTCTTTCTTTATCCTAAATAGAATTGAATTTGGTTTAAGTTCTTCTGCCATTCTTTTTTCCTCCGCTAAGGTTATAAATATGTGACTTTACCATTTGGCTTACAAAGCCGACCCCTCCCCTCCTGAGAGCTCATCGAGTTCTTTTTCAATCACTTCTTCTGAAATTTCCTCGTCTTCTTTATCTTCGTGAAGGTAAGTATGGATTGTCATGCGACTGACCCCGATTATTTTTGCTATCTGTGTATTTGACAGGCCTATGTTCATCCACTAAATACCTATTTGTGAACCTTCCCCTGAAATTTGGCTTGCCAAACCCATAATTATATTCTTGCTTGCCAGTCACGTAGAGTTTTCTTTTTTCTTCCCTTCCATAAAAGCTGAAGTAACCTCTTTCGAAATCACCGGGGCTGTAAACATTGATTAGCCCTCTTGACCTCCAAAGGGCAATGTATTTATCGAGGTCGAAGAATGTCGGAAGCACTATGAAGATGAAAAGGTTCTTTGCCCTGATAATTTTAAGCATCTTGATTATGCTTCGGTTGACATTGCTCATTGCAGCCCTGGAAGATAATCCTCCATAAGCTTCATCATAGATTATCGCCTGGTATTTTCCAGCATTGGTTACAGCTTTCTTGAAATCTTCTTCGTTAAAAACAA
>CAYSGT010000049.1:350-7592 GCA_964430805.1 Candidatus Woesearchaeota archaeon | reverse complement strand
AATTGTTTTAAGATTCTTCTAAAATCCAGAATCATTCATAATCTGAATTGCCATTTCATACACCCCATTGGCTTTTGGAACTAATTGTAAAACTTCCCTTTCTAATGTGTTTCTGTCCGTAATCAATTTTCTTTTTCCTACTGCATTCATATGATGAGCATAGACTTGTTCAACTGAAGGGATATTACCCTTGGTGGAATAGGTAGCTACAACCATATTGGGAATAATTTGAGAATCGATTACATTTTCTCTAAACATTCCAGGCAAACATAATATTTCTATTCCATCTTGTCCGCGTGAATAAAACAGACTATGGTCTCTTGATGCTAGTTTCTCTTTTAATAGTGATTTTACCGAAGGGTCACTTAGTAGATCTGCTAAATCTTTTCCAAGAGAACCCATTAAACCTTCTGGCTCTCCATTCTCTTCGCAATAAGCGTCTCTTATTGGGAGAGAAACAAATCCTACGCCAGAATCGCTTAGAAATGCTTTTCCTTGTTTAAAAGGCATATTAAAATCAGTACCTGGGAATTTTAATACTAACTCTCCTTCATTGATTTTTCCAATCTGAGTAAAATCTTGTCCAATTTTCATTTTGAGTTACCTCGTGAAATAAGAAGGATATAGTGAATATTTAAACCTTTCGGTTTTATCGCCTTTTAAAAGTAGTAACAGCACTTGCCAATTACGTAAATTTTGCTTAATTAGAAATCTTAACAACTTCCCCTGTCTCTAAATCCATCTTTACCTTATCTCCTGTTTTTAGCACCTTTGTGGCTAAATGCGTTCCAATTATGCAAGGTTTTCCTAATTCTCTTGATATGATTGCAGCATGGCATGTTAATCCCCCTTCATCAGCCAAAACTGCAGATGATTTCTTTACCATAGGAACTAAAGCAGGATGAGTTTGGGTTGTGACTAATATCTGCCCTTCTCTGAATAATTTAAGCTGCTCATCGGCCTTATAATTTGAAGCCATAACAAAAACTTCTCCAACTACAAAGCGATTGTTTTTATCTGGAAATGATGCCACGACCCCCTTCAGGGATTTTGATTCCCTATGTGACTTTTCTCTGTACTCAAGAAGTTCTTTAATTCGATTCTTAGCTTCTTCGCCTTCATAAACTTCTAATTTATCTTTATAATGAATATTTAAGTAGCCTTTTTTTCTTTTTTCAATAACTTCATTAGATACTTTTTCCTTATTTTTAATTAGGTTTATTATTTCATTAAGAGTATATGACTGGATATCTAGCTCTTTAAGACCATATTCTTCTCTTAAGGCGTTAATAAATTGAATATAGTAATTAACAAGACATAGAATGAAAGTATTTGTATCAAATCTATTAACTAAAAGATTCCCGACAATATCTGCAACTCTATACAGGTCACCTTTATATTTTATCGAATTCCTTTCTTTAATTTTATTTTCAATTTTAATTATAGAATCGTACTCCGCTTCAATTTCTTCTATATTTTTTAGTAATTTTGTGAGAGATTTATTCAGATTATTTTTAGTCAATAGCTCTCCACCCAATAAGTCCCATGTTAGAAAACCATAATTTTCAATTGTCGAGTCCGCTTTTCTTTGCTCTCCAGGGCATTTTCTAAAATATTTCTCTATAGTTAAACCAGATTTGCTAATGTCTTTCGCAAGAGTTAGGATAGATTTTCTTAATTCGCTCATTTTTGTTAAATGGCTCCCATATTCAAGCAAGAGCATTAAGCTTGGATCTTTCAGTTTATTTACCTCTTCTTCAACTCTAAAAAATCTCTGCGGTTGGGTCAACAGATAGTATGAATAAAAATAATCGACTGTATTCTTTAGACCATTAATGAAATCTATGACTTTTTGAGGATTATTTAAGATAACTTCTTTTTCTTTTTTATAGAATTCTTTAAAATAATATTTAGAAGTTGTCTTTGCTTTATCAAACATTTTATGATAGGCTTCCATTAACCCATTTACATATTCCTCTTTCTTTAGATTTGAAAATTCTGTTTCAGCTTCTTCAATTAAACTTTCCTCTGGGTAAGCGCCAAAGAAAAATGGCTTAGGTGTTGCTTGTGTGTACAAAATCCAGCCCTCTGGAGCATAACTTGATATTTCTTTCATTTTCACATATTGTTCTCTATCTAGATAAAATTGAAAAAAATAAATCTGCCCGTAATGGTTCTGGTCGTACATAATCTTGGGCAATTTTACCATAGTAATTTAAAATAGCCAAACTTTTAGACTTTTGCTTCTTTCTGTTCTCAAATGAACCTCCACATAGCAAGCTGTGTGGTATCAGGTAAGAGTAAATACCCTTGAGCTCAAAAAATCGATGTGAATATCCCTCGATTTTTGGATGCAAGTAAATTCTTCTTAAATGGAATTTACTGCACAGAAGTTTGTCATTGTAAACAAACTTCTTGCCTCAAAAATAAGATTTTTGAAGGCCATCAAGAATTTAATTGTCAGAATTCTTGAGGTGATCGAAGTTTCGAACTTGTGTGAGAAACTATCGACATCATGAGATTTATTTTTAAGATTTCAAATATTTTATTTTGTTATCAGCTTCACCCAACTAGAGTGGCTCTGGGGGTATACCCATTAATGAACATTATCCTCTAGAAACATGTTCGAGGATTTTTACGATTCCCTTATTTGCATCCACTTCTACTAAATCTCCGTCTTTGAGGACCTTTGTTGCGATTTTTGTTCCTATCACACAAGGAATGTTGAGTTCACGGCTTACTATTGCGGCGTGGGAAGTTACTCCGCCTTGTTCAGTTACTATTGCAGCTGCCTTTTTCATGGCAGGAACAATATCTGGGTCGGTTGCAATTGAGACAAGAATGTCTCCTTCTTTCATTTTAGACATATCTGCTGGCCTAATTATTATTTTGACTCTGCCTTTGGCTTTGCCCATGCAAGCAACTTGGCCTTTAAGCTCAGTTACATTATTTGTTTCTATGACTCTTGCTTTAGTCGCAATTTCATGTGCTTCTTTTCCTGTGTATATTATGTCCTTGTCTTTTTCTGCATAGTATACGCAAAATTCTGTCCTCTCTTTTAGTTCTTCTTTGTTAATGTCGTTTTTTATGAGTGCTTGCTCTACTTCTGAAGGTAACATAAATCTCACTTCCATTAAACTTAGGTTAAACCTACTTGCGATTTCTTCTAGGATAAATTCCATTTTATATAATGCATAAATCTGAGCAAATCTTCTGTAAATTTTTGTGACCATGAAATCTCCAAATGCATCAAACAAAGAAACCCATCTTTTCTCTAGTTTGAGTTCTTTGAAAAGAAGGGTTCTTTTACTGATGTTCTCATCAAAACTATTTTGTGCCGCCCCTATCATTTTGGAGATATTTGCGTGAGTTCCTATTAATTTCACAATTTCTTTTATGTAATGCTCTAGTGTAAAGGGTTTACCTACCCACATATGGTTAACATAAAAGTATTCCTCATAATGTTTCCTTATGCTTGCAAGTAATTCTCGGTCTATCTGGGAAACTAAAGCTCCAACTTTATTTTCCAACAATTCTTCGTACTCTTTTGTGTGTGTTTGATAACCAAACTTTGCAATTTCTTTTTCTTTAAAGTTTTTATATAAATCTTCAAATAAAGTCTTTTGTTTTTGATTTTTAGATATCTTGTTTACAAGACTTAGAAATTCATCTTGTTCAATTTGAATTAATGATTTGGTTCTTGCTTGGGTTAAAATTATGAAATATTCGTTTAATTTTTCCTCCGAAAAACTTTTTTCTCTTAGGATACCTTTTAGAGCCTCTGTTAAATCATTATGGAACATGTCTGCGGCAGGGGGAATCCAACCCCACTGGTAGTATTCTGTATGAATTTTATCATGAGTATTATAAATTTCCCACAGCTGATAGTTAGTTAGTTTATCTAGGTCTGAGCGAGGCAAAGTTTTTGCGTAATTACTTAGTTTATCTGCAAATTCAATTATTTTCTTATTTACTTCTTCTGCAAAAGACGGTTGTTCTAAAAATTTCTTAACAATATGCTGGCCAACTTCTTTTGCATCATTTTCTCCGTAATAGAATTCTAAATGATATTTTTTGTAAATTGATAAAATCTTCTTGTAGGGCCTACCAGCTGGATGCGAGAATTCATTTACAAAACAAGAAAGCCATATTTGTGAGAAAAAGAAGTCAATATCCGGTATCTCTTCTGCTAACAACCATTTGTCTCCATCGTTTAAGTGTTCTGGTGTAGCTTTTTCTTTTACATCTTTAAATCTCTTGACTATGAAATCTATTGTTTCGTTCTTGTCTTTGAAGCCGTGCCTGGCTTTCACTAAATTAAGGATTTTGTTTGTTTCCTCGTTAAGATCTAGCAGTGCTTTAACCATGTTGCCTAAACTTAGTTTAGCTTAGTCAAGATTAGTTTATTATAAACCTTTCGATTTTTAAAATTTGGGGTAAAAGTATAAATAAAGAATGTTTAATGTGTTGACATGGAAAATTCTTTGATTAAAAATGCTAAAATTCTTAGACTGCTTGAGGACTATAGGGTTATTTGGGCACTTGGACATTTTAGCGGTCTAGGATATTGGGATTTAGAGACTTATATTCCTCAAGATGGAGTTGAAGCTAGGGGAGAGGCACTATCCAAAATAGAATCTCTTTCCCAGAAATTGTTTTTAGACAAGGATTTTGTTAAGCAAATTAAAGAATGTGCTAAAATTGAGGATTTAAATGATTATGAAAAAGGAATTGTTAGGCTTTTAGAACGCAAATTAAAGTTCTATGAGAGTCTGCCTGCAGCTTTCTTAGAAGAATTTGTAAGGACTGCAAGCGAATCTACGAACATATGGAGAAAAGCTAAAGATACTAACAACTTTTCACTCTTTGAACCCTACTTACAAAAAATAGTTGAATTATCGAGGCAAAAAGCCAAATATTTGGGATATAAAGAGCACCCTTATGATGCACTCCTTGATGACTATGAGGAAGGTTTGACTACAAAAGAGGTTGAGGAATACTTTAACTCCCTTAAAGGTCTAATTGTCAATTTGTTAAATAAAATAAAATCATCTAAAAAATATTGCTTAACCAGTCCTATAACTGAAGAGACTTATGATCCTGAGAAAATGTCTAAGTTTACTAAAGAACTGCTATCTGTTCTTCATGGGAAACTTAGTGATTTGAGAGTTGATGTTTCTTCTCATCCGTTTTCTATAAATCTGGGATATGGAGACTCTCGGATAACTACAAGATACTTGGGAAAAGATTTTGCGAGATCTTATGGTTCGACTATCCATGAATTTGGGCATGCTTTGTATGAACTTCAGTCCCACAAAGATTTGAGTTATGCTCCTACTAAAGGCGGAACTAGTTTGATCATTCATGAATCGCAGTCGAGATTTTGGGAGAATTTTATAGGTCGCTCTAAAGAGTTTTTGGAAACTGTGCATAAAATGTTAGTTGAAGCACAACCAACCTTGAAGAAATATAGCTTGGACGATATTTATCATTATTTAAATTTGGTTAGACCGAGCCTAATTAGGACCGAGTCTGATGAGGTCACCTATCACTTGCACATCCTGATAAGATTTGAGATAGAGAAAGGATTAATCGAGGGCAGTATTGAGGTTAAGGACTTGCCTCGAGTATGGGCTAATTTGTATAAAAAATATCTTGATGTTGATGTAACGAGCGATAAAGAAGGGGTCTTGCAAGATGTTCACTGGGGCCAGGGCTCTATAGGCTATTTCCCGACATATTCATTTGGAACAGCACTAAGTGCTATGTGGATGGATAAGCTTGAGAGCGAACTTGGAGATATTTCACTACTTCTTAAGTCTAGCGAAGGCACTCTAAAAATAAAGAATTGGCTGAGAGAAAATATTCATCAGTACGGTTCAACTTACACATTCAAAGACCTGGTTAAGAAAGTTACTGGTGAGTCCTTTAACACAAAACACCTACTAGATTACTTGACAAATAAATATAATAAGGTATACCCAATTTAATAAAGATGAAGGGGGTTGTTCTTGTATTTTTAGCTATTTTGCTATTTTTATCTAGCGTTATTTTTCTATTTTCAATTTCAGCTTATTCTATTCTTTATCCCGATATTTATGTCGAAGGTCTGCGAAAAGCTGGTGCGTTTGAATATATTGGGGCTGGACTCGAACAAGTCCAAGGAGCTAGTTTCATTAAAATTCCTAGTGAAGGCATTGAAGCTGTCGTAACGCCATTGCTAGATAATTTCTTAAGTTATTTGAGGGGAGACACAGATAAACTAGTTTTAGAAGTGGAGATTGATTCTACTAAACTGAAAAATTTCTTTCTTGAGTCGGTTAACAAATTACCTGCTTGTAAACCTGGACAGAGCTACTCCTTTGAAGAGCTTGATAAAATGTGCAAGCCAGAAGGAATAAGTTCTGAGACCCTACTAGATATGCTCTTCGAATACAAGAAAATGAATCTCTTTGCCAGCAATTATACTGACTTGGCCCCTATTTATGGAATAGAATACGGAAGCTCTGGACGTGCAAGATTAGATGAAATAAGAGGATATGTAGGTTATTATAAAATTGGACTTATGATAACTGGATTGTTTATTCTGGTTCTTATTTTGGGAATTTACTTTACAAGTACACGCGACTTACGCAAGGCTATGATGTTTATAGGCATACCGCTCATACTTGCAGGATTTATTATTTTTGCAGCCGTTTATTTTGGATCTACTAGTTTGAATGAATTTATTTTAAATAATCCTAATATACAGAGTGGAGGTACATTTGTCAGTTCGTTAGCAGATCCTCTTATTGGATCTGCCATTAGACCATTTTATATCTATTCACTTTCTGCATTGATTTTAGGGATTTTACTGGTTATCATTTCTTTTTTCTTCCCAAAAATTGAACAGACTAAAAAAATATAGAAAAATTTAATTTAAGAGAAGTTTGTAAAAATAAGAGTAAAAGCAAGGTTTTGATTGAAATACAGAGAATTATAATTCTCTAATAGAACAATCTAGAAAACTTGCAATATGATTTATTAAATTGTTCATATTCAAACTTCTCTTAAGCTTTCTTTATTACGTGAGCGATTACTGAGACTATGAATAAGATTATGAATATTATTGCAAGCCATTTTGCTATCGTAATTGATGTTCCGGCTATTACACCAAATCCAAATAAAGCTGCAACTAACGCGATTACTAGAAAGACTATTGCCCAACTTAACAATCCGCCAAAACCTTTTTTATTCATATTG
>CAYSGT010000049.1:0-328 GCA_964430805.1 Candidatus Woesearchaeota archaeon | reverse complement strand
ATACAACAGAATATTTTTTATAAAAAGCAAAAATATTTAAGCTCCAGACACTTACTTTGTTTATGAATTATTCAGCTACATTGCTCTTCTCATTGTTTATATGTTCAATGCTTGTATTTGGATTAGCATCTGGACAAGTTGGAATATATACCAATAGTGAGGCTTCAGAAAATGGGCTTCTTAATGCCAATGCAAATATAGAAAATTCTATAGTTGTTTCTGGTGGATCTATTCGTCAGAACGCGGTTGTTACTTTTTCAACTGGGCAGAACTCAACAGTATATTTTATGCCTGCGAAAGAAAAGCAAAGCATAGAGGCTCACACAAA
>CAYSGT010000048.1:0-7630 GCA_964430805.1 Candidatus Woesearchaeota archaeon | reverse complement strand
TGCTCAGACAGACATGATTGCTAGATTGTCTGCAGAGGTTAGACAGAGAATAATATCTCAAATACCTAACGGGCAATTAACACAACCAGAAAGGATTGCAGATGAAGTGGTTCAGTTTAGCAAAGTAAGAGCTAATTTACATCCTTACGTTAGAAAAGATTTACCTTACTAAACAGTTAATCATCCCCTGGTCTCTTGCTTGGCTCTTCTTTCAAGGGCTAGATATGCCCTATATTCCTGCCACTCCCAACCTAGAGTCATCCGCGGTTCTCCAATAAATCGATCAGGATTATGTCGATAAGCGTGTCTTGTAACTTGGCGATATAATTGAAATAGGCCTCCTACTGTTGTTCGCTCCCATGCTTCTCTTACTTCTGGAAAGTCAGGATCTGAATCTGCTCTAACGTGCCTAACACGTATTCTCACAGGATGCTTCTTAGGCAATTCTTTCTGGGTTATATCCCAGAGAACATCTTTTAAAACGGTAAGTTCAACGTCTCCATCTGGATGCACCATAACCTGGCTAGGAGAATAAAAATCTTCTTTACGGAGTCCCATTAAAACAGCTTCAAATAAGATTATTTAAGGATTTGTCTTATTTATTTTAAAATTAATTCTATTTGACTTCTATCTTCCATTCAGGAATTTGTCTTCTAAATCTCTCGATTTGATCTTTGTCAAAACCTATCTTGTAACTAAGACTCCTTCCAAAAAAGATTATGGATTTATCTGGAACAAATATGTGCGCATTCCCCATCCCTAAAACTCTATATCCGCTTCCTACAATGGCAGGAATTTGTCTTTCTGATCCATGATCTTGAACGGTTTCATATGTCTGAACGTCAGTCAATCCAAGTTCTGAAGCGTACTTCAAATCAGTAAACCTTATAGGTCCACCTGTGAAGCGAGGAGATAATCCAAATCGTCCCTCTTCAATTTCAAGAATATGCGTTAGACAACCTGAGTGTCCTTTGTCACCATCTCCAAATCTAATATGTTCTTGGCCTTTAATTTCCAATTGTACAACTTTATAATCTCCAGATTTGCCTGGAAGAACGTATACAATAACCATTTTAATTTGGCGAGAAATTGGTTTAAATAAATTTATATGATTAAATCAAAAAATCGAGCACATTAAGATAAAACATCTAAAATTTCCAACTTAATATTAGATTCAAAACAAACTTTCTTAATTAAATCAATATAATTCTTATTGTTTGGATCTTGCTTAACATCTCCTATAAAAAAGACAATATAGTCTATATTCTCCAAGGCAATTTGTTTCTTAATTAATTCTTTGAGTTGGGGTATTTTATCCATTGTTAAAAGTTCATCATAATTGGGAATTTTTTCTTTTGAGCCCAGTAATCCAAATTTTCCAGAAAGTATTCTAAATTCTACTTTATCTTCTTTACTTTTTTGGTATATCGAGATTATCCTCTCAGATTTATATTTTTTAATGGATTCTATTAACTCATGACTATCTTCTTTACTTTTACTACATATTGTACAATAAATTTTCATAAATTACCTCAATAGTTCTTTCATACATGCTTGTGAACAACAAGCATGAAAGTCTTTCTTGCAATTTTGGCAGATGAAAATAAGTTTGTTGCAGCTCTTTATTTTACAGTTTCTATATATGTCGCATGGCGTTTTACAATGAACGCATGAGTTTAATGTTTTATTTTTATCTTGACTTATTGAAGATGTTAGTCTGTCGTCAAATACGAAGCATTTTCCTTCCCAAATTGTGTTTGGAAATTGCTGGCAGAAATTTATTATTCCGCCGTGGATTTGACTGACATTACTGAAGCCTTGCTCTATCATATATGCTGAGGCTTTCTCGCAGCGTATTCCTCCGGTGCAATAAGTTATTATTTGGGTGTCTTTTGGTATCTTTAATTTTTTTACAAATTCTGGAAATTCTCTGAAAGTCGAGATGTTTGATAGCATTGCATTATTGAACTTTCCGGCTTTGCTTTCATAATCGTTTCGGGTATCTAGGATTACGATATTCTTATCCTTTGATAACTGTAAAAATTCCTTTGGAGAGATATGTTTTCCAGTGTTTTTTATATCTATTTTTTTATCTAGCCTGATTATTTCATTCTTAACTCGAACAATCATTTTGTTAAAAGGATTAATTATTCCTGTTTCTTCTTTGAATTCGATGTCTTTGAACTTTGATTGTTTTCTTAATTCTTTCTTATAGGCTTCTACTTGTTCTTTTGTTCCGGAAATTGAGCCGTTTATTCCTTCTGATGCGAATAGAACTTTCCCTCTTATCCCCAATTTAGTGCAGAAAATCATGTGCAGTTTCATTACCTCTTTTGGATTTTCGATTTCTACAAATTTGTAAAACAATATTATGTGAATTGCCATTGAAATATTGAATTTTTGCGGTATTTATGAGTTCTGGTTGGTTTGCTCTAGATGAAAATGGTTTTAAATATACTTCATGTTTTAGTTTGAGATGGTGATGAATTTAGCAACTTTATTTGAACAGTTTACTTCGTCTTTTCAGTTGCTCCCTGCGATTTACCAAAGAATATTTGCTGTAGGTTTTTTCATGATAGCAATCTTCTTCTATTCTATATTCATATGGAAAGTCCATAAAGCAGTCTCAAGAAAAGATATCATATCTCTTAACCTTAGGCAGTACAATTCTCTTGAACATCCTATTCTTAATAAAGTATTAGGTGGATTGCTTTATTTTATTGAGTATATTGTTATTTTACCTTTCTTAGTTTTATTTTGGTATGCCTTATTTGCTCTTGTTTTGCTATTTTTTTCTGAGAATCTCTCTCTTGAACAGATTTTACTTTTATCTGTTGCTGTTGTCGGTTCAATAAGGCTTTTAGCCTATTATAATGCTGAGATTTCTACTGAAGTGGCTAAACTGCTTCCATTGACAATTTTAGGAATTACAATTCTTAGCCCTAAGTTTTTAGAACTTGGAAGATTTGCAGATTCTATCTCCCAAATACCTGAATTGCTTCTCTCTGTTGGATATGCTTTGTTTTTTGTTGTTGGTCTGGAAATTGTCTTAAGATTTCTTGATTTGTTTAAACAAATAATTGTTGATGAGTAGTAATTTTTTGGCATTAAGTATATAAATAATCAAAATAGGTAGACTTTAACTAAATGTTATGGAGGAACAAATGAAAAACCAAAACAAGAACTATCTCGCATTTGCTTTAGCAGGATTATTTTTAGCTATATTCCTTACCCTTGGAGTAATTGCTCAAACAGCTCCCCAAGGAGGTCATCCTACTTGGACAAATAGTGGATATGGACTTACAGTTACGGAAGTACCTTCACCAACTCGTGACAAAGTTACCTATGAGTTTAAAGGAAGTGGAAAGAACGGCGGTCCAAAGGGAACCGGAACGTCTGGTCCAACGCCTGTACCTGTAGAATGCCCTAGAAATGCTAATGGAGGTTATTATTCTGAAGATGTTAGTGTGTCTATGGATGATGGAACTACAGCAACTCTTAAAATAACTCGTAAACCTGACTGTTCAAAATATTCAATGAAAGTGACTGTTGGCAATAAGACTTTTGAGTTGTTTAAGAAGAAATAATTAAACTGCTATAAGGCTAAATTTATTTTTTTATTACTCTTTATTTTGCCTTAATCTTGCTGCTCTTGCTAATCCTGCAAGGGGGTTTATCTTGCCTAAGTGCTCGGAAATTTTATTCTCTACCTTTTCTTCAGAAAAATCTGTAGGGACTGATTGCACCTCTGTTTGTATATCTTCTAGAATATTCTCATATTTCTGCATTGTCTCCCTTTCTTGATCTGTCAACTCTCTTCCATCATTCAATTGCATGTATCCACGAGTTCTTTGCTGCAAATCCCTTATATTAGAGGCTAATTTATCGCTTGGACTTAACCCCTTATTTCTAAAATAATCTGTGCTCATCCTTATAAGAACCTCGCGCTGTACATCAGCAAGTTCGCGACCAGCTAATATATCTGGAATAGCTCCCTTAATTCTTGAAGAACCCCATGAAATTTCTACATCTTTCCAGATAGCATCTACTGTCTGGGCAGGATTAGGATAGCTATTTTCCGAGGCTATGTCTGCTATTGTTTTAGATGAATTTTTTGGGTCTGACAATAAGTCTATGACTATTCCATATTTACTTTTCATCTCATCTCTAAACTTAGGATCTTGATTGATTATTGCCAATACGTCGTCTACTCCTTGCTCATAACTCCTGTTAAAATCTGATTGGAATAACTCTCTGCCTGTTTGAAATTTTGTGTTTTCAAGATAGATACCAAAATCCTCAAAAAATGTTCTGTAAATCAGTGAGTCGCTGAAGATAACCTCTTGTGGTGTTGCCGCTATCTGCTCCAAACTTGAGGAGTATTGCCCTCTGCCGTGTTGGGAGTCAGCTGTTGGTTTTGGGGATTCATGTGATAAGGCTGGCTGGATAGAGTAAGGTGCTTCTGTCCGAGCTGGTTGCTGTGCTTCTATAGGATTGTGTGAAACAGGGGGGTCTTTGAATGTGCGAGAATAAGATATTGCCCCTATAATTGCGGCTGTGCTTGCGATTGCCCCGGCTATGTATTTATGAGCTTTCCCCATGATTTTAGCACCACTTTAGAGTTTATAAAGTTTATAGTATTACGGTTTATAGAGTCATTACAGTTAGAGATTATGAGATTCGCTTAATCTTTCCCTGATTTGCCTAATATGGAGTTTTCCTTCCTCTTGGAGCGTTTTTTTATTGAAGTTGTCCCTTACTAACATGCTTGCCATGTAGTCTCCTCCGAGATAATGAGGCATTATTACATAATCTGCTCCGTTTTTGTAGAGATCCAATGCGTTGTCGATTTGATTAGATGTTGCTATGAATATAATATTTTTGTTTTCAATTAGCTTTATTACATTTAAGTTTGTTGAGTGGTCTGGTATTGTTGAGATGACTATTTTTGCCGAGTTTATTGATATGCTTTTAATAAATTCTGAGTCATTTACATCTCCGTAAACACATCTAATTCCTTTCTTAGACAGATTCATTATTGTTATAGGATTATAATCTACAACAAGATATTTCTTTTTAGTTAAGACGAATGCTTTAAGCAAATTAAAACCTAGGCGGCTGTAACCCAGGAGAATCAAGTCATACTTTTCGTTTTTCTTAATGTTGCCTAATTCTCTTCTCTTTCCATCAAACAATCCTAAAAATCTTGAAACTGACTCATATATTGGTCTAGAAAAATAGATTGCATAACTGCTCAAAGATACAGTTATCAGTGTAACTAGTATTGCTAAAGAGAATACCGACTCGGTGATGTGGCCAAGGCTATATCCTAGAAGAATTACAATTAAAGAAAATTCACTTACCTGTGTCAAACTTGTGCCAATAAGGAAGTTCGTTCTCTTCTTGAAACCAAATGACCTTGTTAGAGCCATTACAATTATTGGTTTGCCAATTAAAATGAACAAAGAAAATATTGCCGCTTGCCATACTATTGATGAGGTAATTGGGCCTGTTAGTTGAGCTCCAAAGAAGACAAAGAAAAGGATTACAAAGAAGTCTCTTATCCCTTTTAATTTTGATTTTATCTCTAAACTATATTTAGAAGATGCAATTACCATTCCAGCAATCAAAGCGCCTATTTCTGTTGATAGTCCGACCAAACTAAATAAAACTCCTACAACTAGCGCCCAAGCAAGACTTACCAGATACAAGACCTCCTGGCTTTTTGCTGCAAATATTAATAGTCTTGAGAAGATAAAATGGCCGAATACAATTACTCCGCCAATAAGAGCTATTGATTTTACCAACTGCATGCCAATTGCCCCTATGCTTCCCCCGTTAGAAACTACTGGTATAATCATTAAGGCAAGAGCCGCGATGAAGCTTTCTACGATTAAGATTCCCAAAGCAATCTGACCGTGGAGAGTTTCTGTTTCTTTTTTATCTGATAATATTTTTACTACAACTACCGCACTAGAGAATGAGAAAGCCAGGGCGAGGTAAATTGCAGGTACTGCCGCAAATCCCAGACCTTGTGCTATAAAGAAAACTGCGGAGGAGACTATGGATACTGTGGCTATTCCTCCTACAATAGATGTTCCTCCTAAATGCTTGAGAATTCTGAAGTCAAGGCTCATTCCTATGATGAATAGAAGCAGCGCCATACCTATACTCGCCATAGATTGCAGCTCTGTAGTCGAATTAATTACATTTAGTGCTAAAGGCCCTACTATAACTCCGGTTATTAAATATGCAATTATTTGGGGCTGTTTGATTAAGCGACTTAATAAGCTTATTACCGCAGCTACTCCGATGATTATGCCTATTTCTAAAAGTAAATTCTCCATCGCCTCTGGATTAGAAGAACAAAAACAATTTTAAATGTATGGTTGCTTATTTACTGATGCAATTCACATCTGAGAGAGATAACAACTTTTTCTTAGCGATATGCATGTCTATTTTTACATTCTCATTTATGTTCCTTGGTCTGAAGATGCATTTACTCTATTTTGTAGCTGGTTTTGGGTGTTTGATATTTGCCGTTCGTTATTGGACAAAACTTAAAAGATATTCTAGATCAAAAAATCTTTGAACTTGTTTGGGCTTTTGGATGCGTCAAAAATCTTATTTTTGAATGTCAAAAAATTTAATCGTCAGAATTCTTGAGGTGCTCAAATTGTTTGAACACTTTGACGTGAGTAATTTATTAACCTATATATTCTTAATAAAATATGGAAGAGGCCGCATTAGTTCTGCTCATATCTTTGATTGGATTAGTTACTGGATTTTTTGATTCTATAATTGGAGCTGGCGGTTTGATTTCTGTGCCATCGCTTGTTTTTTTGGGTTTTCCTGCGCATATTGCAATTGCTACTGATAGGTTTGGCTCAGTTGGACAGGCGTTTATTGCTACACTAAAATTTTGGAAGTCTAAAAAGATTGTATGGAAATATGTTCCTGTTCTTGCTGTTTTGAGTTTAATTGGCTCATTTATTGGAGCAAAGATATTATTAGATATAAGCCCTAAAGTATTGGGGTTGGTTATTGGGATACTTATGATTATTCTTTTGCCCCTTATCTTTTTGAAAAAAGATTTGGGAATTGTGAGATTAAAGACAGGTTGGACAAAAAAGATAATTGGAGCGATAATTTATTTTGCAATTATGATTTTTGCAGGATTTTATGGACAGGGAACTGGGCCGATGGTCTTTTACACATTGACTTTCTTTTTTGGGCTGACTATGATTGAGTCTCTTGGAACTGGAGTTGTGGCCTGGTTTCTGCTTTCTCTTTCCTCTTCAATAATATTTGCATTTAATGGTATTATTGATTATAAAATTGGCTTGATTTTGTTTGCTACTATGTCTATTGGGAGTTATGTTGGAGCAAGCACTGCAATAAAGAAAGGAGATTTGTGGATTAAGAGATTGTTCGTTGCTCTTGTTGTAGCTATTAGTGTAAAGTTATTGTTTTTTAGTTCTTGATTTGTGTTGCGGAAGACTTAAAAGCTCTTTGAATTCGGGTTATTTATGAAATCCAATATTAAAGAAGGATTTCATCATGTCAAAGTGTGTCTGAAGAACACTTTGAACATCCAAAAGTCCAGATTAGAAGGGACTTTTTGATATTC
>CAYSGT010000047.1:311-7710 GCA_964430805.1 Candidatus Woesearchaeota archaeon | reverse complement strand
AATGGAATTATACAATTAGTTAAACTGGCAATTTATTTTATAGCAAGCCCTTAGCAAATAATTTTCCTTCTTCAAATGCTTTATCCCGTCGTGGATAAATTGGTTTTGATTCATGAAGCAACTTCAAATCGCCTTTTTCATAAAGAAATAATTGATATCCATGGCTCCATTGCGCTCCAGCAACTTCGTAAGCATGAAGAATTAGGGTTCTGCCTTCTCTTTCTTCCTGGTAGAAACCTACCCATTTAACGCCATCTCTAATTACTCCGTGTTCTTCCACGGGGTAAAGTAAACATCTTAGAATATTTAAGGATTATGGGTGTCCAATAGTAGCGCCATATCTATCTTCTAAATCGCACATATAGTCCAGCTGTGAGCTGCTACGGGCTGCTTCTGCTTGTGCTTCTTCCAGAGAAGATTTTAAATCTTGAGATCTGAATAAGATAGTATAAACGTTTTCTTCTACCATGACTCTGCAAAAACCAAACTGAGGTGGATTTGATCCATCTACCCTATATACTTGTGAGATGAATCTTGTTTTTGAACTCATAATTACACCCCCAAATAACAATATATAAATCTTATTAAAGTCTTAAATAATAAAAAGATCACAGATACATGAAAATAGGGATATTAGGCTCGGGAGTTGTTGGTAAAACATTAGCGCAAGGATTTGCTAAGCATCGCTATAAAGTAATGATTGCTTCAAGAGATGCAAATAAATTGAAAGAATTCAAAGAAAAAGAGAAGATATTAGTTGGAAACTTTGAGGAAACGACAAAGTTCGCAGATTTAATAGTTCTTGCCGTTAAAGGAAATGCAGCCAAAGAAGCTCTAAAAATAGTAAAAGAAAATTTAAATAATAAAATAATAATTGACACAACAAATCCAATAGTAGACCAGGCTCCTGAAAATGGAGTTTTGAAGTTCTTTACATCTTTAGACAAATCTCTAATGGAAGAGCTGCAGCGCGAGTTTCCACAGGCAAGATTTGTAAAAGCATTTAACAGCATTGGAAATGCTTTCATGGTAAATCCGGATTTCAATGGCCAGAAGCCCACAATGTTTATTTGCGGAAACGATAAAGAGGCCAAAGAAGAAGTGAGTAATATCTTAAACATATTTGGCTTCGAAGTAGAGGACATGGGAAAAGTAGAAGCTGCAAGAGCGATTGAGCCATTATGCATACTTTGGTGCATCCCGGGATTTTTAAAAAACGATTGGAGCCATGCTTTCAAACTTCTTAAAAAGCAAAGTTAATCCTTAAATAATAAGAATCCTAAAGTAAAGTATGGACTTTGAGAAGAAATTGCGTATTTTAGATCCAGCGGCTAAGAAAAACATCTCCTTATTATTAAAACAAATAGAGCAAAATATAGATTACCTCTATGAATTAGCAACAATAGATGAGAAAACAGGAGTCTACAACAATAAGTTCTTTAGAACAATCTCGGAAATGGAGCTTGAAAAAGCAAAAAGAGGCGAGTCATTAAGCCTTTTAATTCTAGACCTAGACAACTTCAAAAAATTAAACGACACTTACGGGCACATAATAGGAGATAAAATGCTAAAACGCCTTGGATTAGTAATGAAAGAAAACACGAGAAAATATGACATAGTCTCGCGCTTCGGAGGAGAAGAATTTATTATCTTATTGCCAAACACAAACATAAAAAGAGCAAAGGTAGTCTGCAATAGATTAAGAATAAAAATCCAGGAAGACAATGAAATGAAGAGATACGCAGTAACAATATCCGGCGGACTTATATCCTATCAAAAAAACGACTCAATCAGAAGAATGCAAATCCGTGCAGACAAAGCGCTATATCAAGCAAAAAAGAAAGGAAAAAATAGAATAGAAGTAATCTAATTCACCCTTTGAATTGGATAAAAGAGTATATCTTTTTATTAGCTAAATTCGCATATTTACCTAGTAAAGCAACATGGTTGGACTCTGGAACCTTAAATTCCATCCTATTCTTTGAAGATACGTGATTTAAAATATATTTATGGCTTTCCTCAGATATTACGGAATCGTTTTCAACATGCATCACAAGTATAGGTTTAGATATATTTTTCAACTCTTTTTTAGACAATTCTAAAATCTTAGACATTTCATAAGCAGCGCTCAAAGGAACAACTTTGTAAGAGCCGTTATGTGTGTCTATAAAGTCTCTGACGCGTTTAGGCTTTTTCTGAAACAGTTTTACCCTTCTTAAAATTGGCAATATAATATATTTGTTTAGATTATGTCTTCTAAAAAATATAGGAGTTCCTAAAGTAATTATTCCTTTTATCTTGGAAGAATTATTAGTACAGAGTAAAGCAAGATTTCCTCCAAAAGAACTTCCAACTAGGTAAATCTCCTCGTAATCCTTGACAAGCATATTAATCTGCTCTTGAACAAATTCAATCAATTGATAATATTTTAGAACTGCAAGCCTTTCAGGCGTTGTTCCATGCCCAGGAAGTAAAGGGGCATAAGAACTAATTCCTTTTTTATCTAAAAATTCTGAAAGGCCTCTAAATTCTCGAGGACTAGAGGTAAACCCGTGAAGGAGTAAAGCAACTTTACTCCCAGAAGCTCTATTAAAAAATGGTTCGGCTTCAGGAATAATCTTAACAGGCCCTTTAACACGCCTTTTAATTAAAAAGAACCTCAATCCGGTAAATGCCCTCAATAAAGCAAGCAGTCCAACAATGTATTCCCACATAACTAATAAAAATACCTTAGATATTTAAAGCCAATTAACCCTAAGTAAACATGAAAAAAGAGGCTAAAAAGCCAATAGTAAAAGAAGTCAAAAAGAGAAAGACTCATCCTAAAATAATAATCACAGCATTGGCAGCACTTGCATTTATTGCTCTAGCATTCTGGCATTGGATATTTATCCTGCCAGCAGTCTTGCTTTGGTGGATGAATAAAAAATACATTAAAAAACACTTCGGGGTTTAATGGAAAATAGGGACTTTCAAATAAAAATAGGCAAATACAAACACTATAAAGGAAAATTATACCAGGTAATAGGAATAGCAAAACACAGTGAAACTTTAGAAGAACTAGTTGTTTACCAAGCGCTTTATGAATCAAAAGAATTCGGCAACAATGCAATTTGGGTAAGACCTGCTAGTATGTTCACAGAGACAGTTCTAGTAAATGGAAAAGAAGTAAAGAGATTTGAATTTATTGAATAATAAACATGAACATCTTACTTCTAATATTAGGAACTGTAACGGGCTTTTTTGTTGCAAAATTAGATTCAGGGAAAAAAGAAGGCAAAGAAGGATCTATAAGAGCATTAAAATTTAAAATTAATAAGTATACAATCCATCTTCATCATTGGTTCATTGCATCATTAATTATCATATTACTAATCTCTCTGAATTTCTACAATGATTTTATTTATGGAATATTAATTGGATTAATTATTCAAGGGCTTACATACAAAGATTTCTACAAATTAATATATTCAAAATAACTATTAATCCATCCCATCATAAGGATTAGGCCTATTCATAGCATCCATCTTAGGCCCAGAGGACATCAAAACATCATCTATACGTAAGATCATTGTAGCAACTTCTGAAGAAGAGATTATAGCCTGCATCTTAACTCTCATTGGTTCAACAATCCCTGCAGAAATGCAATCTTCAACTTTATTCACGAATAAATTAATCCCATCTAATGCAAATCCAGATTCGTGACGTTGTTTTAATTCAGTCATTATATTTACAGGATCCAGTCCAGCGTTCTCAGCAAGAGTCTCTGGAATATACTCTAAAGCTCCAGCAAATTCTTCAACTGCGAGCTGTTCACGTCCGCCAAGAGTTCGAGCATATTGACGTAAACGTTTAGCAATCTCCATCTCAACAGCGCCTCCTCCAGCAACAACACGTCCGTCTTTAACAGCTGCAGAAACATCTCCCAAACCATCTTTTATTGCTCTTTCAATTTCATCAAGCACATGGTCAGTACTCCCGCGCAAAAGAATAGTAACAGACTTAGGATTTTTGCATCCACGAACATAGGTCATAGTGTCATCTCCTTTGTTTACTTGTTCAACACCCGCCGCAAATCCTAAATCCTCCTTTCTAATCTCATGCAAACTAGAAATAATTTTTCCAGAAGTAGCTCCGGATAATTTCTCCATATCAGACTTAGCAATTCTACGATAAGCCATTATCCCCGCCTTAGCAAGAAAATATTGAGCAACATCGTCAATTCCTTTCTGACAAAAAACAACTTTAGCTCCAGAGTTTATTACTTTACTAGTTATATCTCGCAAAGCAGTTTCCTCTGAATTAATAAACTGTTGAAGCTGCTCAGGTGTAGAAACTGAAATCTTAGTCTCAGTTTCAGGATTTTTCAATTCAAGAGCAAAATCAACAAGAAGTATCGAAGCATTCTCAATTTTCTTAGGCATTGATTCATTAGCTGCTTCTTTATCTAAAACAAGCCCATTGACTAACTCGCTGTCCTCAATAGAATTTCCCTTCTGCTTTACAATTTTAATGCTTTCCATATCGATAACGTTGCCTACAGTAGCCACCTGGTCTATTGCAGTAACTATCAAATCAGCAAGATGCTCACGATTACTTTCAGCGCCTTTCCCGGTCATCGCAGTCATCGCAATCTGTTTCAAAATATTTTTATCATTAACAGGAAGCGAAACCTCGAGCAAAAGAGACTTAGCCTTATCTGCAGCCAATTTATACCCTTTAATTATTACAGTAGGATGAATCTTCTTATCAAGCAACCTTTCAGCATTCTCAAGTAATTTTCCAGCCAACATAACAACCGTAGTAGTTCCATCGCCTACCTCGTTTTCCTGCGTCTTTGCAATCTCTGCAATCATCTTCGCGGCAGGATGGTCTAACTGAACTTCTTCAAGTATTGTAACCCCATCATTAGTAACAATTATGTTTCCTGTCGAGTCTACAAGCATCTTATCCATCCCTTTAGGCCCAAGAGTAGTCTTAACAATATCAGATATAATCTTAGCTGCAAGAATATTATTGCGTTGCGCGTCTTTGCCAAGCGTACGGGACACATTTTCAGGCAAGATATAAACGGGTTGCTTATCAGCCATATAATGTTGCAAAAAACCGCAGTTTTAAAGATTGTTGTGATATCTAGCAAAGAATAACTATTTTTAAAAAGGGAGTAATCCTCTAAATACTAAGATGAGAGTTAATGCTGAAGTAGACCCCGTAGTATTCCAATATGAAAGACAATTAGGATATTCTGGCAGCATGTTGGCCTCGCAGCCAGCCAGAGTATGGGCAGATTGTAGCGACACAAGATTTTTTATGAAAATGGATTCAAGACTACCAAATGAACCAACGGTAGAAAGAGTATATATGGGATTTATTAGATTAGAAGCGAAAGCAAGAAAAAAATTAGAAATAAATTGATCTGTGTAAACAAGATTTTCCACACAAGCTAGGGGAAAGTCCATTTCCATAAAGGATAGATAAACTTAAAAAAGCTAATAAAAAGCTTTCAATATGGTAAAAACAATAGATTTAGACTATGTTCCTAAAGCCAGAACATATCTACTCTCCCTAAATCCGAATTTTGAAAAAGATCAGGTCGGAAACCCACGTGCTGCAATACAAACATGTATGGATGCAAGAGCTCTTTTAGCCCATACAACAGATTATCAAAATAAAAGAAAACTCGTAAGAATAATAGGGTTATATGAAAGATTAGCGCAAGATAGAATTACTATATTCCCAGAAAAAAGACCAGCAGGTTAATTTTAAATATCAAGTAAGTCTAAAAAATATATGAAAAAAGCATTTTGGTGGGGTTTAGGATTTATTATAATAATAGCTATAACATGGTACTTATTATCAAAACCAGGTAAATATGACGATTTTGCTCAATGTCTGACAGACAAAGGCACAAAGATGTATGGAGCTTACTGGTGCCCTCATTGCCTGTCTCAAAAAGCTTTATTTGGCTCTAGCTGGGACAAAGTGAATTATGTAGAATGCGCAACACCTGGAAGCAGTCAGCAGAAAGAAGTCTGCAATACTGCGGGAATAAAGAGCTATCCTACTTGGGTGTTTTCCGACGGGAAATCCATACAAGGAGAGCTGTCCTTAGAGCAATTAGGCTCATTCACCGGCTGTCCCTTGACTGTTGAATAATATGGAATGCCCATTTTGCTGCATTAATAAAGAAATAATAATTAACGAAGGCAAGCATGTTTCTGTAATTTTAAGTAACCCAAGGTTAATGCCGGGACATCTTCTAGTTGTTCCAAAAAGGCATGTTGAAAAATTATCAGCCCTCCAAGAGGATGAAAGAAGAGAATTATTTGAGAAAGTAATTCAATTCCAGGAAAAAATTTTATCAAAGTTAGCTAGTGGATGCGATATAAAACAAAATTATCGACCCTTTCAGAAGCAAAGCAACCTAAAAGTAAACCATCTGCATATTCATCTGCAGCCAAGAGAACTCGAAGATGAATTATATGAAAAGTGCCAGATATTCGAGACAAAGATATTTTCAAACCTAACTAAAGAAGAAAAAGAAAATATTACTAATCTTCTGACCCAATAATCTTTAATAAGGAGCTTTTTTGAGAAGTGCTATGGCTTGTCCAATGGATCGTAGCAAGTTTATGGGAAATAAGAGCAGAGCACAAATTCCCGTGCGCATTGATTCAGAATTCGCTAAATATGCCGTTTATAAAATAGATCGCGTGGATAGAAATTTAGGATATCAGGCCGGAAAGAAATACCAAGCAGCTAGAAGATGGGTGGAAGGGGCAAGACATGGCGAGATAATCTGGCTAGGGATTTCTGGAGCAGCAACCCCTGCAGGATTAGGAGGACTAGTGGCCGATTTGATAGACAAAGGTCTTGTTGATGTAGTTGTTTCTACGGGAGCAAATGTTTACCACGATTTACATTTTGCCTGCGGCTTGCCAATAAGGCAGGGCTCAGAAAAAGTTGACGATGACGCACTAAAACAAGATAAAACAACAAGAATTTACACCCAATTTATACACAGCAAATTTACCCTTAAAGGTCAGGATGTGATTAACCAAGACATTTTCAGAAGAGTCCTTCAAAGAGGTGGCCTAAAACCCCCATTCTCTACAGCAATGATGCTGCATGAATTTGGAAAAGAGTTAGGTAATTCGGAATATGTAGCTGACAGACAAGGTTCATTCGTTTTAAAAGCAGCTCAAAAAGGAGTCCCAATCTTTTTGGACTCAGGTTCAAATCATTCGTTAGGAATGGATTTCTCACTGCTCCATCTTCAGGGATTAGGAGCTGATTCAAGCCCATCTAAGGATATTTGCCAGGCAGCAGCTCTTAGCCTTTACAACCAACCACAGTTAAATGGATTTTTAGGAGAAGGAGGGCCTAGGAATTTTGCTCA
>CAYSGT010000047.1:0-301 GCA_964430805.1 Candidatus Woesearchaeota archaeon | reverse complement strand
AGAAATCTTTGCTATTCCTTTTGAAGGCTCTGAAGGCTGTATTAGATTCACAACAGCCGATGAAAGAGCAGGAGCTTTATCCGGTTCAACAGGATCTGAAGCAGTAAGCTGGGGCAAATATATAGATACAGATCCGGCAAGAGATATTGTTGTCTGGGGAGAATATACCTTAACCGCGCCAGATGTTATGGCTTATGTCGTAGGCAAAGTAGGCAGAAGAAGAAGTTTAAGGTTAATGGATAAGGTTTTAGGATTAGAAGAAAGATTTTTAGGAGATGTTAAAAAAAATGCAGGAATTTTA
>CAYSGT010000046.1:741-7743 GCA_964430805.1 Candidatus Woesearchaeota archaeon | reverse complement strand
CCTTTGAGGAAGGTCCGGACATCAAAAACAAGCGAGCACCTGAAAGGGTGACTGTCGTGAGGCAGAGCTCCAGAACAGAAACGACACCGCTCTTCCAGAGCAATGAACTTTGCAGGAAGCTAAGAAGGAAGAGATAGGATGAAACGTACTAGTTACGTGGAAACGTAACGGTAACTCCAACTCTTACGAGTTGAAGTGCTGACTTCGCTGATGCAACCGCTACAACCGCGGGCTTAGAAAGATGTTAGCACGCAGCGTTCGTCCTGAAAGGGAAACGAGCTTCGACAGAATCTGGCCTATGCCTGACTCACGATTTTATTTTGTTATTCTTAAGTTTCTACTCAAATTTAAAATTGAGTTTCATCTCTGATTATATGGTTCTTAACCAAAATGTTGCAGAACTTGTTGGTGCACTTATTGGGGACGGATATATTTATAGAAATAACAGAAAATACCAAATAGGTTTTGTTGGGCATCCTATCACTGATAAAGAATATTTTGAACATTTACGTGTTCTCATATTAAAAGAGTGGAATAAAGAAGCTAAACCTGTAATGCGTGAACGTGCCCTACGGATGGTAATTAATTCTAAAGAAATTGTTAACTTTCTTATTGAAGATTTACTTATTCCTTATGGAAAAATAAAAAGTAAAACTGTAATTATTCCCGAACAGATTAAAAATAATTGGGATTTAGCAAAGCATACGATTAGAGGTATCGCAGATACGGATGGGTCTGTTTTTGCAGTTCCTAAGCCAAGAGTTAAAAAATATCCAAGTATTGAGATTACAACCATTAGTAAAATTTTGGCTGAACAAACTAAAGCCATTTTAGAAGAAAGAGGCTTTAGGGTTGCTAAAATTTGGCAATTTAAATCTAAATTTAAATCTAAATTCTCTGAAAATGTAGGCTATCGGTTTGGATTAAATGGAAAAGAAAATGTGGAAAAATGGGTTAATGAAATAGGTTTTTCTAACCCTTATAAGCTACAAAGAGCTTTAAGCTACATCTAAAAACATTTAAAAGACTCTCTCGACAGTATTTTTTATTGGCTTCGTAGCTCAATGGGAGAGCACACGGTTATCTTAGACCTTAGGGTTAGAGATGATGTGAAACTGAAGGCTTGTCCTTCAACTCTCATTAGCGGTTGGAATACGGGTTAGTTCTCGTGTTACGGGGGTTCGATTCCCCCCGAGGCCATTTATTTTTAAAGAACGGTTTCTTGCCTGGTTTTTATGGCTAAAGGAAAAACAGAAAAACCAAAAATTGAATTGCCTGAAGTTAGGCTGCTGTTTGCGACAAGACCTTCTAAAACAACTAGAGATGTAAGACTAGTTATTCCTCCTGGAAAAATCTGGCATGTTTCTAGACGCGAAGATGGAATATATTTAGTGGACAGAACAAAAACCAAAGGAGAAAGAGATACTTACTGCATTTCAGGCCTTCCTGACGAGGCTGTTTCAAAAGATACTGCATTTAAAATCATGCCAAGGAATGGTGCTTTTGAGATTCAATATACTAGGGGAAGGTTTGAATACGCCCATAATGATTCTAGCTACGTTAGTCTACCATACGCCATAGACTTCATGGAAAAAGGAGTGCATAAATTTAGATGTGGCAGTTTAGAGTTTACTCTCGAATTAAAAGATGATATCCCTCAGCCGCTACAGTTATCGACCGGGTAATTGTTGAATTATCTTTCCGAAAGAAGCATCGCAAGGCAATGGATAACCTTCTGCATTTTTTATTATTGGAATTAAAATAATCTCTTTTTCATATGGATCTTCGTCAAGTATAACCTCTTTTGAGATTGATTGGGCTGCTTCTACTTCTACTTTTATTACTTGAGAATCTATTTGCCCGCGAGATTGATCCGATATTCTGAGTTCAAACCCCATTATAGGAATATTCCCTTTATTATCTACCTCTAGTGAATAACTGCTATCAGACGCTTTGTAAATTCCTGCGTAAAACATTACATCTGTACAATACGGTCCAGGAGATAATTGAGCAATAAAATCATTTCCTGAATTGTAAATAATAAATCCTAAAGTTACCGACAAAGCGATTAAGATTACTGTCGCAATAATTGGGGAAACACCTTTTCTCATAAAGCTAAGAAAGAATTAGGTCTAATAAATGTGAGGGTTTTCAATTAGAGATAATTTAGCAATGTTTATAAACATCTGTTAGTTTTGTTGCCCATGAAGAAAGAGATGATAGATAAAGAGATTAAACATCATGACAACAGTTGCGGTGTTGTTGGAGTAATCCTCGGAATAATGTCTATTGTTTCTGGAGTTGCTGGAATATTATTTGGTTTTGTAGGTTTTTGGTTCGCGCTTCACCAGTACAAGTACGCAAAGAATAAATGGGCTACTTGGGGACTTGCGTTAACAATTATAGGATTTGTTCTAGGGCTTATCTTGACAATATATCTATATTATTTTGTTGGAAACACCCTCTCTAACTTACAAGGATCTAGTGGGTGAGTTAAGCAACTATGGTGCGAACTAATAGAGATGGGGCTCTTGAACTTTCTATCGGAACTATTGTTGTAATCGTCATTGGAATGAGTATGTTAATTCTTGGTTTAGTTCTGGTTAGAACAATATTTTCTGGGTCTACTAGAAGCATTAACGATTTGAACGAACAAGTGCAAAATGAAATTCGAGATTTATTTGATGATGATTCTGGAAACCTTGTCATAAAGTTAGGCTCTGCTGACACTGCTAAAGTAAAACCAGGAGAGAGATTTAACGTGGCTATCGGTGCACAGCATCCAGACGGTGCTTCTATAACTCGAGAGAGCCTACTTTACAAGATTGAATTGGCTGATGACAGCGATGAAAATTGTTTGAGGATTCTTGGAAAAGAAAGAGCTGAAGATTTATTTGTCACTCGGGTAAATACTTGGAATGAATTTGACCGATATTCTGGCTCTAATGCTTTTGCACTAATTGAAATTGATGTTCCTAAGGGCACAGCCAGATGCACGCAGAAAGTTAATGTGGATATGCGCCTGAAAGAAGTTCAAAGCCCTTCGGATGGGGATGCATTTGTACTTGAAGTTGGGCGAGAAGGAATTCTTTAGAGTTTTAACATAAGTTTATAAAATAAAATTGTCTTTTTACAAGATGCAAAAAAAGGTTGAATGGTATCTAGATTTTGTGGACTCGTCGTATAAGCCTAGCAAAGATGAGTTGATTGCACTATTTTATTTTGAGCCTGCTAAAGGAATTTCTGCTAATGAAGCGATGGGAAGAATTGCTTCTGAAAGTTCTACAGGAACATGGACAACGCTATTCACAATGCCTCCCAGGATGCGAAAGCTGATGGCTCATGCATATTCGCGAGAAGGAAGCTTTGTCAAAGTGGCATACCCTCTAGATTTGTGGGAAGAAGGAAATGCTCCGCAACTTCTAAGCGGCATTGCGGGAAATATTTTTGGAATGAAAGCACTTGATAATTTGAGACTTATCGATATTCAATTTCCTAAAGCTTACATAAAACATTATCCTGGTCCTACTCATGGAATGCATGGAATAAGAAAAATGATGAATGTTTATAATCGCCCTATGCTTGGAGCTGTTCCTAAACCTAAGATAGGATTTAGTGATGTTGAGCACGCTCAAATTGGATTTGAAACATGGATGGGCGGATTTGATTTTGTAAAAGATGACGAGAATTTGACTTCTACGAAGTTCAATAATTTTGACAAAAGAGTAAGGTTGCTTGCAAAGCTACGCGATAAAGCAGAACACGCAACTGGAGACATAAAAGATGCTTACATTAACATTACTGCTGAGACTCACCAGATGGAAAAACGCGCAAAGATACTGCATAATTATGGATTTAGGCACGCAATGATTGATGTTGTTGTCGCCGGAAATGCTGCAGTTCAAACACTTCGCAATACTTTAGGAGATTACAAAATGGCAATTCATGCGCACAGAGCAATGCACGCAGTTTTTGATAAAAATCCAAAGCATGGGATGACTATGTATATGCTTGCTAAACTTATGAGGATGATTGGAGTGGATCAAATACATTCTGGAACAGCTGTTGGAAAACTTGTAGGCACTAAACACGAAGTACAGGATATTGCATATACCCTTAGATCACACCACGTCATGATAAAAAATAAAGTTGAGGAAGAAAAGCATCACTTATTACCTCAAGAATGGCATCACATTAAACCTGCATTTCCGGTTACTTCTGGCGGACTTCATCCAGGACTTGTTCCAGACTTGCTAAAAATATTTGGAGATGAGTGTGTGATGCTTGTAAGTGGTGGAATTCATGGACACCCTAAGGGAACTCGTGCAGGAGCAATGGCAACAAGGCAAGCGATAGATGCAGTACACGAAGGAGAGACACTGGAACAACACGCTAAATTTAATCCTGAATTAAGAGAGGCATTAGACAAGTGGAGTCACTTAAGGCCTGTTTGATTATCAAGAATATCATATTTACTATAAACTAAACCACTAAAGGGGATTAAGTGCACTAAATCGTTACTTGGTTCTGAAACTACTCTTTGAATCCTTTCTCTTCTTTGTTGCGTAGTTGATGGATTTGATGCTTGAGCCATATAATATCTCTCCCAAGAACTTTCAACACTAAAATTGCCCCAAATTCCAGAAATAAGAGCTATTCCCCCATAGTAAATTAAATCGGCAAGCGAGTTTATTCTTTTTTCTGTTCGAGCAGATCTTTCATTCATTGTAGTTTATAGATCTTCTAATAAATGGTTATTTAAAGATTTATTTACTCCAAAGTGTTAAAAGGAAGCTTGATGATTTTATTTGATGATAGACTACAAAAAATACAAATGGTTTTTTACCAAATCTGGAAAACTGGTTGTTGGTGGCAAGAGTGCTGAAAGCAATGACAAAATTCTTACTGAATTAAAGGGTATGAAAAATGAGATGGTTGTAATGCATACCAAATCTCCTGGCTCTCCATTTTGTGCTATTCTTGCGCCTGTAAATGCTGTAAATGAGGGGGATATTAATGAGTGTGCTATATTTACTGGCTGTTTTAGTCGCGCATGGAAAGAAGGAAAAAAATCTGTTGCAGTCCACATGTTTAAACTATCTCAATTAAGCAAAGACTCTGAAATGAAAACTGGAACTTGGAGCGTTAAAGGAAAGGTAAGAGATATTACAATTAAATTAGAACTTGCAATTACGAAACAAGATGGTGTTCTTAGGGCTGTTCCTAAAGAATCTGCAAATGATAAAGATATAATTGCTTTTGCTACTCCTGGCAAAATTGACAAGACAAAGGTTAAAATAGATACTATTGGAAAACTCAATAGAGAACAACTACTTTCGGCATTACCCGCCGGAGGAGTTAATCTGACAAAATGAAAACTGGAACTCTTGCATTTCAAATTGGGAAAAATGGCCTTACAGAAACAGGAATTGCGCATTTAGCGAGTGCTTTTAAAACTAGAAAAGTGATTAAAGTTCAGTTGTTGAAGAGTGCAACTAACGACAGAGCTCGTATGGAAGAAGTTGCTCAAGAACTTATTAGTAAACTTCCTGGAAAATATAATTATAGAGTTATAGGGTTTACTATAATTTTAATGAAAAGAATGACCCCTAAAAAGGAATTTGCTAAATAGAGCTATAGCATTTTGGGAAATAATGGACTCTTCCCCTGATAATTTTATAGAAAATAATTTTGTAAAAGTTTATTAACCTTTAGAAATAGTTGCTGTAATATGGCTAGGATGGAGGGATATCATCGTCCTGCAAAGGAGCCTAAAGTGGATAAAGCTCCTAAAAGAGACTTGCCTAGTGGGGAATCAAGATTACCCCCTGTTGTACCTAGAAGAGCGCAAGACTGTTTTGAAAGAGATACAATTGAGCGTTACCTTCAAAACGGTGCCTTTGGCGGCAGGGTGCATATGCCCGATTATAGGGAATAGTTATTTTATTATTAAAAAGAATACTTTTGGGAAGTTTTATAAAGCGTCTTTTTTAGTAGTGCTTATGAATGGTGTTAGAACAATTGAAGCTGGAAAATATAATCCTTTGCTGGCTACCGCTTTGAAAGAATATAAAGAGTTTAAGGCTCCTGAGTGGGTTTTCTTTGTTAAAAGCGGGCATGGTAAACATAGACCAATTGACGACGAAAATTTCTGGCACAATAGAACAGCTAGTGTACTAAGGCAGATTTATCTGCGCGGAACAGTTGGCGTTCAAAGGCTTAGAACAAGATATGGAAACAGAAAAGACAGAGGAAAGCAGCCTCCGCACTTTGCTAGGTCAAGCGGAAAAATATTAAGATTAATTTTACAACAGGGGGAATCTGCAGAACTTTTAATTAAAGCAACTGACGGAAAGGCTAAGGGAAGAATGTTAACTGAGAAAGGAAAGAAACTCTTAGAGGGAATTAAACAATAAAATGACTGAAAATTATCACAAGAAAATTGTATTGGGTGTCCATACAAGAAGAACTAGATGGGCTCCTGTTTGGGCAGTTGTGCGCAGATTTGGAAAAGGAAAGAGAGTGCACCCATCTTCTATGACAAAAATCCGAAGAAGCTGGAGAAGAACTAAATTAAAGATAAAGCCTCGTAGAACAGGCAAGAAACATCTAGGATAAACATGGCAGTATATGATATTGTTCCGATGGGCCCTAATGGTGTTCCAATTGATGTTGCAATGCTGGCTTGTGATGCAATAATAAACTCTGGTAGTTTTACTCCTTCATATTGCGGAGATTTAAATCAGAGACCCGAATTTGATACTTTTTTGGGAAAACATCCTGTTCATGTGGAGATCTCCCCTAGAACTGGAAGAATTTCTATTGATACTGATTTAGAGGTTTTAGAAAGGGCAAGAAATATGGCTGAAGAAGTGTTATCGTACAACTTTGTCAGGCTAGAAACATTGCCTGCATTTCTAACCTTTGGTGGTGGCAGGCTGCAGAATAGTCACGGATTGAGAGGCATACCTGAATAAATGGCGGAAATAAAAACAACAAACA
>CAYSGT010000046.1:0-731 GCA_964430805.1 Candidatus Woesearchaeota archaeon | reverse complement strand
TAGAAGAGAATGGACTAAAGTGCCTTCTTACAAGCGAACATCTAAGGCAATTAAAGCGATAAAAGAATTTATTGCTAAGCACATGAAGGTTCCTAACAGAGATTTAGATTTTGTTAAGATTGACTCGTACTTGAACAATGAAGTCTGGTACAGGGGAGTTTCTACACCCCCTGCAAGAGTCACTGTTAAGGCTACTAAGTCTGGGGATATTGTTCATGTAACTTTCGTTACTGATCCTGAGAGAGTGAAGTTTGCTCGTGAAAGACATACTAGAAGACATGTAAAGACTGCAAAGAAAGCGGTTGCTCCTGAAGTAAAGAAGGAAGAAGCCAAGACTGAAGATGAGAAAAAAACTGAAGATGAGAAAGAGAAATCTAATGCGATTACAAATGAAAAATTAGCGGAACAACAATCTAACGTTCAGAAGCATGTTCCTATAGATAAAATGGCAAATAAGAAGGCGCCTATTGAAAGAAGAAGGACAATTGCTTCTAGTTAACTTTAAATAAATCTATTATTGTGAATTTTTATGAGTAAATTAGAAGATAGTGTGAGAAGTTTTATTGCAGGATCTGTTGGAAATAGAGTTTACCTGCTTGGCAAGGTCTTATTGGTAGGAGGCATAGTATCAGCATCTCATAATGAAAAAATGATTATGGACCCGTACCAATTTATGGCCGTTTCTAGTGGTGCATTATTTTGTGCCTCTACCTTTTGTGGTTATGGGACTA
>CAYSGT010000045.1:6453-8192 GCA_964430805.1 Candidatus Woesearchaeota archaeon | reverse complement strand
ACGTTTCTTACAAAGCTGAAGGAAGTGCAAGAGTCAAGCTAGGAAAAACAGAAGTTGTTGTTGGGGTCAAACTTGGTGTTGGAGAGCCTTATCCTGATTCTATGGACAGCGGAAACCTATCTGTTTCAGGAGACTTACTACCTTTAGCTTCTCCAAGATTTGAATCAGGGCCTCCAAAATACCCCTCGCTTGAACTGACAAGATTAGTTGAAAGAGCTATTAGAGAATCTGGGGTTATTGACTTAAAGAAACTAGTTATAAAAGAAGGGGAAAAAGTTTGGTCTGTTATGATTGATATTTACCCAATTAATGATGACGGTGCTTTAATTGATGCCGCAAGCATTGCTGCTATGGCTGCGCTGATGCGAGCACACATACCAGAACTTGATGAAAATGGAAGAATAGATTATGATAAGAAATCTACAAAGAAATTGCCTTTAATGGAGGGGACAATACCTTTGTCAATTACATTATACAAACTTGGAGACTCATTAATAGTTGACCCAACAAGAGAAGAGGAGGAAGCCTGCGATGGAAAAATCGTATGGGGAATATCACACTATAAAGGAAAAGAACATATGATACATTCATGCCAAAAGGGCATGGAAGCTCCTTTATCCTCTGATGAATTGACAAGTATGATGAAAAACCTGCCAAAACTGTATGACGATACCCTTAAAAAGCTTAAAAAGTTTCTGAAGTAATATGGTTGAAGCAACACAGGAATATACTCGTTTTGAGACTGCAAGAATCATAGGTGCGCGGGCGTTGCAGATTTCAATGGATGCTCCTCTTTTGATTAAATTAAGCGAGGAAGAATTAGTGGAAATGCACTACGATGCTATGAAGATTGCTACAAAAGAATTTCTCTCAGGGGTTTTACCTATCTCCGTCAGAAGGCCAATGCCTCTAAAGACGGGCGGTAAGCTACAGCCTGTTCGCGAAGAATCTGTAGATGACGAGAAAATAGTTGAGAAAGAAAAGGAAGTTGAACAAGAAATTGCGGAGAAAGCAGAAGAAATGGGCTTAGTCAATGAGAGCGATACTGAAGATGCCATAATCGGCGATGATTCTGCTGGAAGCGAGGAATAGTTTATAATCTAAGAAATACTCAGCTATTTACATGAGGAAGATAGTTTCTTTATTTATTCTATTAGTTTTATTTGTTCAATTCTTAGGTTTGGTTTTTGCTCAAAATATACCTGGACCAGGAGATACAATCCCCACTGCTCCTCAAATAAATAGCGGGCCGACAGAACAAGAGATTCAAGAATTTGCTGCAGAGAGAGCGCAGAAATTGGTTATATGGAATACGGTTGTTTGGATTGTTGCAGCACTATCACTGGCCATAGGATTTTTTATAACCAAAAAGATGATTAAGATAAATCCAAAAATAACAAATTGGATATTACATTCTATAATCTTATTAGCAAGCCTTATTTTGCTGATAGCTACTTTGATAGATGGAATAAGATGCCTAACTAGTTTATATTGCGGTTTTCCTTCAGAGTATTATTTTATTTGGGTAATAACCTTCTTTTCTACTATATTTTCCATATTAGTTATTAGAGGATTCATAAAAAATAAGGTAGATAATGTATATAGTGTTAATATGTCAAGCAGCACCATTTTCATGTGGCTTATATTTATCCTTATTACTCCTGTAGCTGAATTGATTGTAAGGCCAGATTTTGATATCCCTGCTTTTTTGATTCTGCCATTATTTGGGGGAATTATAA
>CAYSGT010000045.1:0-6443 GCA_964430805.1 Candidatus Woesearchaeota archaeon | reverse complement strand
GTAGTAATTCACGACGATTTAGATTTACCTTTGGGGAAAATAAAAATTTCTTTCGGCAAAAATTCCGGCGGACACAAAGGGGTGGAATCCATAATGCGCGCTATCAAAACAAAAAACTTCTATCGCATACGCATTGGCATGATTTCCGGGAAAAATAAGCCGGCTGATATACTCAAATTTATAATCGGCAAATGAAAACCCGCCGAAGAAAAAGACCTTAAAAAAAATACTTCTTTAACAATTCATAAGGATTTTAGTGTATGGTCTAGCCCAGTTTGTCTGGTAATAGAATCATATTCCCTAACAAAATGGTCATATCTGCTTTTCAGGTCTAATGCATATATTTGTCTTCTTGCTATTTGAGGCCCAATTTGATTTACAATTTTAGCCAAGTAAATAATGATTCCCTCAACTTCTCTTTGACATGCTCCAGATACATGAGCATCTTTAGAATTTCTCCATATATCAAATAAGACTGTATTTTCATCAACGTCATGCATACATTTTAACACATAATCTCTTCCATCAGTAGAAGAAAATTCTTTCGGAGCATCACCCAATTTATCAACTAAGCACATTTTAATCCTCAATTATGTTTTAATAGCTTAGTTCCTTTCTAAATGTATGCTAATAAAAGGGGTGAAAGCGAGAATTGTTCAAGATTCTCGCGGACAGGAGACTATTTGTGTTTCTGTTAACGGACGTGCTGAGGCGTCTTCACCAAATGGAAAGTCTACTGGACAATATGAAACTCCATCTTATCACAAATCAATAAAGTTTTGTGTTGATTTTCTTAATAAATGGAATGATTTGATTGAGATAAATACGTTTGATGAATTGGTTAAGGTTGAGAAGGCTATTTGTAAAAAATTAAATATAAAAAAAGCTAATTTATTTGGAGCTAATTCTCTTTACGCTTTTGAGAGCGCGATATTAAAGGCTCTTGCTAAAGAAAAGAAAAAAGAATTATTTGAGATTGCTGGAAATAACAAGAGAATGCCAAATCCTATCGGAAACGTTGTTGGCGGAGGAATGCATAGTTCTGCTATAAAAATACACCCTAATTTTCAAGAATTTCTTGTTATTCCTAAATCTAAAAGCTTTTCAGAGAATTTTGAGATAATGAATCATGTTTATAATAATGTTAAAAATAATTTGCAGACTCATGGTGTCAATGATGAAGGAGCGTGGCTTGTTTCTTGTACTGATGAAGAAGTTCTTCACACATTAAGCAGGATAATTTCTAATGTCCAAGAGAAATATCAGGATGCAATCGTCTTGGGAGTTGATGCAGCCACTTCAACTCTGTTCAAGAATAAGAACTATAATTATACTAATAAAAAACTTAATCCTTCTGAACAAATTGATTTTACCGAGGAGATTACAATTAATTATGGTATCGGTTATTTTGAAGACCCTTTTCAAGAGAAGGATTTTAAAAGTTTCGCTAAATTGCATAAATTTTTTGATAAAAAATGTTTGATTGTTGGAGATGATTTGACTGCTACGCAATATAATCGAGCTGTTGGTGCTATTCGCACCAAGTCTATCAATGCGATGATAATTAAACCAAATCAAAATGGCTCGCTTCTAGAACTAAAGAGAATTTTTGGACTTTGTAAGAAACATGGTGTTGCAACTGTTTTGTCTCACAGATCTGGGGAAACCATGGATGATGCACTTGCAGATTATGCTGTCGGCTTTGGGGCCGATTATATTAAGTGTGGCGTGGCTACGAAATGGCGGGAAGTTAAACTTAAGAGATTGGCTGAGATTGAGAAGAAGATAAAATGAAGAGGATAGAGAGTTTTAAGAAACATAAAAAAAGTAGAATCTTTAATATTTCTTTAGTAATTCTAGTTTTACTAATTGCTTTATTTTTTATTAGGCTAGCTTCTCCCAGACATCTTGATGACGTTCATCCAAGCATTCAGTGTGATGGAGAGCTCTTACAGAAGGCAGATATCTTTTATGTAATTCCCATTTTTGAAAATGTAAGAATATCGGATAATCCAGAATGGTGTGCTAAAATGCTATCTTACAATAAGGCTCTGGCATTACATGGAGTTTATCACACCTATAATGAGTTTAAGGAGGATAGAAATGAGGCCTATTTGCAAGAAGGTGCTGATGAATTTAAGAAATGTTTTGGATTTTATCCAACAAGATTTAAGGCACCCCAAACTACGCTTTCTGCTAAGAATAAGGACTTAATTGTTCTTATGGGCTATAAAGTAGATACTTTATTTGGGGATACATTCCACAAAGTGTATCACTGCAGTGACCTGGGATACGCTCATAATTGGGTAAGTGACTGGCTTTAATGGAATATGAAGTAAAGTTCATAGAGGTTTAATAAAATTCTTTAACTTACAATCTTTAGGCGATTATCGACGCCCTTAGCCCTAAACCTAAGAGTACATATAGGAGTTACAATTGGAGTTTTATCAAAAAGATATAAAATTGGTCTTGCTCTATTTCTCAGGGCAAAGGATTCTAGTGCAGGTCTTGCCACTTCTTCAACTTCGCGAGTATAACCTGCTCCTAATTCCCTAAAACCTCCGTAAAATCCAAGGTTAATGCAAACAAGCATATGCCTATAAGGTAATATTTTACCTATGGAGCTATTAAATGGAACGGTAGTTATTTGGAAAGCAGGTACTTCTCCTCCGCGCATCATACCTTCCATACTTGGATCATAAAATCCCACAGTCATCTCTCTTCCAGTCTTTTGGCTTAAATCTCTAGCTATCTCCGTAGTTAAATCTTGAAATAATTCTGGGTTGCTTGACTTATATTGGAGACTTCTTTTTACAGATCTTGCAATTTTTACCATGAAGCATTTCCATACCAATGCTATTTAAATCTTTCTACCATTACTACTATTTAATTACATAACTATATTATTTGTGGAGATAATTAATTATCTTCAACAATTAGGGATTTAATTTAAGGCGATTAAATTAACCATACCAATGGTAGTCTAAGAATGCGTTGCCTGTAATTCTTCCCCAGATTACTCCGCCGGTTATAGTTGTGCTTCCTTCTCCACTGCTACCTGAACTGCTACTGGTTTCTGAAGAACTTCCTTCGCCTCCACTAGTAGGTACTGAAGTTTCCGATGAAGTGGATTGTTGAGGTGGCTGCTCGATTGAGGAAGATGGTTGCTCGCCTGTGAATGGAGGCTGCTGTTGCCCCTCTGATGGATAGCCTGAAACTGGTGGCTGCCAGCCTGGAGGAGGTCCTCGTTCAGGAGAAAATTGCTCATAGTCTTGATAATCTCTTCTCTCTTCGCCTCCGAAGCATTCACACTTACCATTTACAAAATTCCATGCTTTTCCATCTGAAGCACAAGTTCTTACACATGCTTCTTCAGGCTTAAAAGTATCTTCCATTCTCTTTTTATTATCTGCAGGGTTATTGTAATAACTTTGATATTTTTCACGTCTTGATTCAAAATCAACATAGTTCTCCACGTGCTCCTGCCTGAACTTGCTGTCAAACTCTCCAAAGTCTCCTCCTCTCTGTCCAAATTCTTTCTTTTGAGAATAGTAATCACCTGTAAATTCTGCGCCCTCTTTATTATGCCTATAGCACTCCAATTTCTGCTCATTAGAATCAAAACCCTCGCAATCCACAAAATCAATTCCTGGCCCTCCCTGAGGCGGACCTTTTTCGTAACTTGAGGACATTATATCCGCGCATTCGTCAGGACTCAATCCTTCTTCTCTGCATTTTGAGTCTCCAAATTCACCCATCATTATTTCTTCGCACTGTTTTTTTGCTGTGAACATTCCTTTTGACAAGTCAATCTTTCCACTCTCAAGAGCAGCTATGCATTGAGGCGGAGCTCTTTTTCTAAACTCTCTCTCGAATGATTCTGAAGAACCGCCTTGCTTCTCACCATCTAATTCACCCATTTGCTGCTCCATGACAACGCGCAATTCCTCCGGAAGGGCTGACATGAATTCCTCTATATATGCATCGCTTTTTCCACAAGAGTCTTCTTGTCCAGCATTACAAGCATCTTCTAATGTTGAAATTTGAACACATAAATCGGCATTCTTTTCAGGCATCTGGTCGCAAGCACATTTTTCCTCTACATTTCCTAATATATTATCATCACTTGACTGCATGCATCCTTGTAATACATCTAGGAATTTCTTGGCATTATCGCTGATTTCCCCTTTCCATTGATTTCTTTTTTCTCTAAGCCATTCTGGAGCGTCTTCCTGTTCGTTTTCCAGATTACAAACTTTGTAAGCTTTTTGTGTTTCTCCAAGCTCCACCAGTTTACCACACAAATCTTCTATTTGTGCAGCGATATTTGCTGCAAGTTCAATATCATTCTCTTGTTGAACAACGCCCCTAATAAATTCATCTTTCTTTGTTGGATCTACATTCTGGGCTATTTCTCTGACCATAACCCCTCTGATTGCCCTTGATGTCTCCTCTGCTTCATCCCTTTCTTCAGGAGTTACTTCTCTTTCGAAGACACTTGCTTGCTCCTTATACTGTTCAAAAGATACATCAATATTATCGCAAGCTTCTTTATCTCCTTGACTGCACATTTCGGATAATTCTCTCATCTCTGCAACTTTCTCTTCCCTAGAATCACTAAACCTATCTAAAAATTCAAAGGGGCTACCTGGAAGAATACCTGCACTCGCATCTAATTCTTCATCAAAAGTTTGAGCCTCTTCGACTAAAGCATCTACTCCTTCAGTATCTACGTCGCTTGATACTTGTTCGCTGCTGCTTGATTGGGCATCTTCTTCATCGGCAATTGATTCTATTTCAGAAGTCCCTGCCGAATCTGTTTCTTGAGCATAAATTGATATTGTGAATAACGTGACAAGAAAGACTAAAGAAAATAAGATTACACTGCTCTTTTTCATTTTTGTTAGATGTCACAGTGGTTAATAAATGTTTTCTAAAAGGGGGCTTAATTAAATTGTTTGGAGAGGATACGCTAAATTTTATAAATCTTAAATTTGATTTTATAATCATGATGTATGAAGGAGAATTTAGAGGAATACAAGTAGTAGATAGGCACACCCATTATGAAGCTCGTGTGACTGTTCAAACTCAGGGTGCAACCCTAATAATAAGGGGGGTTATTGCAAAAGGCTTTCAAGATAAATGATCAAAGAACAAGCCGAGACCAATTTAAATCTCCATCTCATTTAATAGGATCTGTCGATAGCCTTGATGATTTAGAACTTGTAGAGGATTAATTTTCTATTCTATTCATTCTCTAATACCTTCGATTTCTTCGAAATCGAAGTCTCAAAAGTTTGATTACTTTTGATACATTCTGTTCTTGCGAACAGAAGTCTTACAAGTCTCACGACTTCTAATACGTTCGATTTCTTCGAAATCGAAGTCTTTAAAAACCCTGGAAAATGAAGAGGATTAAGAACTTAGCAGGTACCAACTGAAACAACTTGGATACAACCCCTGTGCTGTTTATTTATATTTACAATGGCAAAAGGATCAAAGAAGAAAGAAGAATCAATAATCTCAAAAGTAGCTCATGCTGCAGAGCACGTAGTTGAAGAAATTGGAGAAGTTGTTGAAAATGCTGTGGAGACTGTTGCTGAAGGTGTTGAGAAAGTAGTGGAAGAATTAAGTGAAGACGAAAAGAAAACGAAGAAGACAACTAAAAAGAAAAAAGAAACCCCTGAAGAAACTCAATCTGAAGAAGTTGAAAAGAAGACTAAGCCTAAGAAAGAATTATCTGAAGCTATGAAGGCAAAACTCAAGGCTCTTGAAGGTAAATTTAAAGATATTGAAAAAATTGATATCAAAGAAAGGGTTACTGGGGAAAAATCAGAACCAACTAATACCCTTGTTCCAATTGAAGATTATTTGAAAGCTTCAATGCACTTAGGAACACGAGTAATTACTCCAAATATGCGCAAGTATATCTACAAACGTCGAGCTGACGGTCTTGCAGTGTTTAACACAGCGATGTTAGACACAACAATGCGCGAGGCTGGAGCGTTTTTGGCAAAATATGCGCCTGAAGATATTATTGTGGTATGCAAGCGTGAAGCTGGGTGGCATGCTGTAAAGTTATTCTCTGAAACTCTTGGCATAAGATCATTTACTAAGAAATATCCTGCTGGAATTTTAACTAACACAAATTTAGCAAATTTCTTTGAGACTAAACTTGTTTTGATTTGTGATCCATGGCTAGACAAAAACGCGCTGACAGATGCAATACGTGTAGGAGTTCCTGTATTAAGTGTCTGTGACAGCAACAACTACGCATTTGGAATTACCCAGATAATTGCAGGAAACAACAAGAGCGCAAAGAGTCTTGGAATGATTATGTATTTGCTTGCAAAGATATACATTGAAAAAAGAGATATTAAAGTTCAACTACCCCAAATTGAACAATTTATTGACGACTGGGCTAACCTGGTTCCTCCTAAGTA
>CAYSGT010000044.1:4809-8733 GCA_964430805.1 Candidatus Woesearchaeota archaeon | reverse complement strand
TTTAATTGACATTAACTTTCTTTTTAATTCATCTATTGTTAGCTTATTATCTTGGCTTAATTTATTTTCAAAATATGCTTTTGACCAAGGACTACTCCCCTCTGCAGCGTTGAACAAGTAATATTCATTGTAGTGGCGCTCAATTGCTTTATCTTTGTCAAAATCTTTTTCTTCTTTTGCCTTAATGGCCAATTCTAACCAATCTGTTTCTTCTTTTCTTAAGGAGGTCATTTCAGTAGGAGTTGAAAGTAAATTATATACCTCTACAACCTCTTCTTTAGAAGTATATTTTGATATCTTCTCCTGCGTTTTATCTTCAATTTTATTAGTACACTGAGCCTGACAAGCGAGAAAGTATCCAAAAATATCTGCCTCTAAACCTATAGCCTCTTTAAAGTATGCAAGTAAGTCTTTCTTACTTATTTTTTCAATGGGTACTAATTTAAGTCTTTGACCAAACTCTTTTATTTTTTCTAAAGTTATTTTAATTTGTTTAAAGTAATTATGAAGAAATGCCTCATTTAAAAAATTTTTCCAGCCATTTTCTGCAGCATCTTTCATCTCATTTTCTTCATAATATGCTCTTCCTATTTTTCCATCGCAGTAGTAAATCCAATATTTATCTGTGTGGCCTGTAAACTTCTTTAGAGTATCTATCATTGGGATTATAGATCCGTGATCGATCTCAAAAACCGAATAGCTTGCAGAAGCTGACCACATTTTAGTAAACTTTAGGTCTTTCATTATGTTTTCCTCTTTACCACCTTTACACTTCCTTTATCAGTATCGATCTCCACCAAATCGCCGTCTTTGAAAACCTTTGTAGCCACTTTTGTATTAACAATGCAAGGTTTCTTTAATTCCCTGCTTACTATCGCAGCGTGGCTTGTCAATCCGCCTGAATCAGTTATTATTGCAGAGGCTTTTCTCATAGCAAATATGTATTCAGGAGAGGTCATAGGAGCCACCAAAATATCTCCTTCTTCTAGTAAGTCTGTTTTATATGGGTCTAGCAGTATCTTAACTTTCCCCCTCAAAATACCATTTTTGCTTCTGCTTGCCACAATGCCTCTAACTTCTGTGGCTCCTTCATCTGCTTTTTCCTCAGCATACACATCCCAATAGTAATCATTTAACTCATGACTAAAGAATTCCAGTTTGTCAGTAATAATAATTCCAAAACCTCTCTTTCTCTCTTTAATTTCATTATTCATATCTTTACCATTGACCATTTCTGCAATTTCAGTGTAAGAAAAATTAACCATTTCTTCTTTTACCAATCTGAATCTTCTTACGAGTTCATTTAATAACAATTCCTTGTAATGTAAATACCTAAGAATTTGTTCTTTTCGTCCGTCTTGCCATACAATTCCATAAGGGACATAATGTGCAATCTTCATTAATTCTTCTGAAAGCCCATATTTTACTTGTATGTCTTTCTTATGTTTTTTAACCTCTGCTAGGTGGTTTTCAAGCTCTTTTCTTAGGCCTCCTGACAGCTCTTTTTTTCTCTTCTCAAAGAAATCTTCTCCGAGAACTTTAACTCCGCTATATGCGTTCTGCAGCCAGTAGTATTTTTTGGCGTGTTCTTTAATGTTGTTTGTTTCACTCAACTCAATTTCTTCTTTTTGGTAGAAAGACAGCTCTTCAGGAGCGGTCAGAACCTCCATGGCTTTTAGTATTTCCTGCTCGGTTTTAATATATTGTTTTAGCTTATTCTTCAGGTACTCGTCAGAGCCATAGTTACATAGCTCAGGAATTAGTCCGTAAACAATAGCATTAACACATGCTAGATGCATCTTCTGCCAAATATCCATTAAGGTTTTATCATCAATTTTCTTTAAGTCTAGAGCGTCAATCTCTTTCTTTATCTTATTAACATATCCTATTTCTTTTAGATAGCTTGCCCTTACTTTTTCTCTTTGCTTGTCATTTAGCATTAATTCAACAAAAGCCTTTGCACCAATTATACGAAGAGCGGGGAATTCATTTAACCAGCATATTTTTCCTTCTTTATGTAGTGCCAGAGACTTAGGCCACATGTATTCAGGATAAACTTTCTGATAATATCCTCCCCCCACCATGATGTCAAAATCAGCCTGATAAAAGAAAAGTAGCGGTGCAGGACCCCATCTAAAGAGTTCTACATTCGGGTTTAATGGAAGGTTATCTTTTGTCATTATTTATTCTCCTGATGATTCCATTCGTAGCGTCTACCTCTACCATCATGCCATCTTTCAAGATTTGAGTTGCGAATTTAGTTCCAATAATACAAGGAATTCCCAGTTCCCGAGATATAATCGCAGCATGGCATAAAAGGCCACCAATATCCGTTATAATTGCCTTAGACTTCTGCATGATGGGCACATAATCTGGTGTAGTCATTGTTGTAACTAAAATATCTCCCTGTTCTAGTTTTTTGAAGTCTTGGGGGGCAATAATAATTTTTACTTTTCCCACTCCTATTCCTTTATTGCCAATTTGGCCTTTAAGGATTCTAGAATCAGTTGCTTCAGCCTTAGGAATCATCAGAGATGCAAGATGCTCTACGGTTTTAGGATCGTCAATTATGATGGGGTCAGCATTCGGTGCTGAATAAATCCCCCAGTTATCGTTAGCCCTTTTAGAAATGATGCTCTTTACATTAGAACCATTTATTCCATCAATCATCTCTTTCAGGCTCAAGTCTAGTAAATCTTTATAGGTTATCCCAAGCCTCTTGGCAGCCTCTTTAAAGATAGGCATTGCTTCTCTATAGTAGATTGAAAAGTACTCCACACCAGTCTGTCTCAAGTAGCCTGTAGTATAAGCACATTCAATCAAAAACGAGAAATCTTCAGAGACTTTACGATTATCTTTTTTGCTCGATTTAGATGGGGGTAAGTGGGTGATTTGGTCAATGACCTCTTCAACACTTGGGTTTTCACCAATTAAATTAAGAATAGCCGTCCAACCATATTTTTCAGAGTGTTTTTCAATTAAATCTTTTACTTCTTTATCTTTTTTTATTTCTTCAACTGCTTTTGTGGAGTTATCAAGAAGAGCAGACCAGTATCCTTTTCTTTCAAGAACTTTTTTTATAGAATGCAGATTGCTTTGAGCTTCAAATAAAGGGGTTGTAAAATCTGGAATAAATGCGTGGACATCCTCTTCTTTGATTCCGTTAGCTTTAGCCAGAGGTATTAGGAATTCATCAAGCACTTCAGATAAAATATAACCAAAACACCAAGGAAACATGGTGTGGCAACCCATTTCAGCAACAGCCTTTAGATTATTGGTGCTAAACTTAGCAGATAAGAGCGATTTTGTTTCAGCTATTGAACTTTGATAGACTTCATCTGCAAAGTTTCTAAGAGAGATTATCTTCTTTTTGTCTTTACTTTCAATAATATTTCTTGCGTAATCTCTTATAGTTTGAATAACCTCTTTTTTGACAAAGAAATTACCTCCTCTAATGACAAAAATTCCTCCATCTTCTAAATCTAGCCCTATCCTCTTAGCATACTCTGGTATAAACCACTGTGTCCAATACCAATCTCCAAATAAATTGCATTTCCATAATCCATAGAAATGATAGTCTTTAGGATTTACTCCACCAAGTTCTGGCATTGTTGAACTTGTTTCTGTTTTACTTAAGATAGTTACAATGCCTTTATCCGCGTCAACTTCTAGGAGATCTCCGGTCTTTATTGTTGATGTAGCAAATTTAGTCCCCACAATACAAGGGATTTTTAACTCTCTAGAGATTATAGCAGCATGAGAAAGCAATCCGCCTTCATCAGTTATTATTGCTATAGCCTTATTACAAGCCTTGATAATTTCTGGACCAGTTGTTTCTGTAACAAGAACTTCTCCTTTTTGCATACTATTAATTAAGTTTTCGGTTTTTCCGAAATCTTTTAAAGTATATTCCAAGACTCTCGC
>CAYSGT010000044.1:3985-4799 GCA_964430805.1 Candidatus Woesearchaeota archaeon | reverse complement strand
GCTTTAGCTGTTATCTTGCCTTTATTGGCAGAAATTCCCTTTAACACATTATCAGAAATAGGTTCTTCATGGATTTTTTCGATTATCTTATCTGCTTCCTTTTCCGAGCAATAATTGTATTTCTCCCCATCATAATACATAGCATACTTAGCAGAGCGTTCCTGAATCTCATTTGCAGATAATCTAAATCCTTCTGGAATTTTACTTATTTCTTCAGCAGAATAAAAGTATAAAGACTCAAATGGAACATTATAATTTTCAGATATTCTTTGTAAATACTGTTGTGTTAGATTATTAGGGTAGAGAACTATCTCGTTCAATTTTTCTCTAAAGAAATTCTTAAGTTCACCCATTTTATTTACAGCAGGTCTTAATGATTCATTATTTTCTGATTCTGCAAACGCTTTATCCGTGAAAAAGTGTTCTAATGGGTAATAATATTGAAGAAGAAGTTTTAGATAATCAAAAAAGTTGTTTATTTTTGATTTTGTCAACTTCTTTGTTTTGTCAAGATCTATTTTGAAATCAGAAGACTTGTTCACTAATAAATTATATTCGAACTCGAAATTTTTAACCCATCCATCTTCTTTTATTTTTGTTAAACCTTCATCTAGAGCAAGCTCATAACTTTCTTTAGTAAAATAAGAATACCAAAATCCGTTAACATAACAATAATAGGGTTTATGTTTGGCATAACCTTGCATAAATAAATCTGAGATCAAATAGGGCAATTCTTTAAATCTACAAATAAAAACATAACTTCCTTTTTTAGGAGTATTCAATCTTTCTTGCTTTCCTAAGATAGTTACAATAC
>CAYSGT010000044.1:3579-3975 GCA_964430805.1 Candidatus Woesearchaeota archaeon | reverse complement strand
ACCTTTAGTAGCATTGACTTCTACTTGCATTCTATCTCTTAATAGCTTTGTCGCTATCTTTGTTCCCACAATGCAAGGAATTCCAAGTTCTCTGGAGACTATTGCTGCGTGAGAGGTTATGCCTCCTTCGTCCGTTACAATTGCTCTAGCCTTCTTCATATAAAGGATATCTTGTGGAGAAGTGTGCCTACAAACCAAAATATAATCTTTATCTGAATCATTAATGTCTTTGTCTTTGAAATATAATTTTACTTCCCCCTTTACAATACCCTTACAGGCAGATATTCCCCTAATCTGTTCAGTCTTAGCATCTGAAACATATGCTCTCTTTATTTTATCAATTTCATCTTTTCTGGACTCAAAAATTATTCCACTTTTAGTATAAGATACCATTAC
>CAYSGT010000044.1:2732-3569 GCA_964430805.1 Candidatus Woesearchaeota archaeon | reverse complement strand
TTAATCTTTTTCCTCTTTCTAGTAAATCAGATTCTTTAACATTAAATTTCCAGTCAAGTATATCTAAAATTTCGTCCCTTGTCAACATAGAACCTTCCCTTACGGTTAGCTTCTTTGATATCTTCTTAACTACATATTCTATAAATGGATAAAGCAGAAAAGCATGCTTCTTCCATGTGTCGATTCGATCTGTTCTTACAAAAACAAATTGATGGAGAAGTTCACACAATCTTTTGTCTTCTTCATTTAAACCAGTTACAAAATTATCAAATAATTTATTATTTTTGATTATCTCCTCAAAAGATTCGTCTAATTTAGATTTATTAATTGTTTTCTTAAACTCTTTAAAATATTCTTCATCATATGGTTTCTCAGTCATTCCATAAACCGCCAAGTAAGAATACTTTTCTAAGACTTCATTTATTGGCAATTCAAACAAGTCTCTTTGCACGTTCATATACTCAAAAGACTTTGGAGTTGATGCAATAATATCAAAATTGTCTGCAAATTTACTCTTTATCAAAGGTTCTAGTTCTCTTTCAGAATAATGCGGGAACATCATATAAGGCTGAAATGCCCTTGCCTTTTCCCAAGAATTCAGAAAAGTCTTTTTTAGTTCTTGATCACTTGCTTTATTAACAGACTCAGAAAGTTTTTTGGATATTTGAAGAAGATCTGCTTTTCTCTTCTCATACTCATCAATAAACCGACCCTTAATGAATACCAATCCAATTTTATGGCATGCATTACTAAACGATGGTTCTAAAACAACATAATCTGCTTTATCATCTCCAACTGGAACGATATCAATCTCCTCACATCCATTTTCTAAACAAT
>CAYSGT010000044.1:0-2722 GCA_964430805.1 Candidatus Woesearchaeota archaeon | reverse complement strand
AAAACCTTGATTCCAAACAATAGAATAAGGTCTAGTTGCCCATAGGGAATATTTGTTTTTGTCCATTTTATTTCTTAATTATCCTCACAATTCCAACATCCGCATCTACTTCTACTAAATCTCCGTCTTTTATGATTTGAGTGGCGTTCTTTGTCCCAATTATGCATGGTTTATTCATTTCTCTGGCCACAATTGATGCGTGTGAAGTAATACCTCCTTCATTTGTCACAAAAGCTGCGGCTTTTTCCATTATAGGAACAAAATCCACAGAAGTCATTGTTGTTACCAATATATCTCCTGAGTTAACTTTTCCAAACTCTTTTGAATTTAGAACGATTCTAGCAATACCTTTGACCTTACCATTATTGGCACTAAAACCTCTGACTTCTAGAGCTGGTTTTTCTTCCGTTTTTGTTGATCCATAGATTGAATCTACATATTTTCCCAGCTCTTTAGTTATTTTTTGGTCAAGGATCTTGGAAACCCCTTCCTTTATTATATGACCTATTAAGTTTCTTGAAGCGATTAACTTTGAAATATTAATCTCTTCACCTTTGACAATAGACATTATCTCCCCCGTAGTAAGATACCAGCAGTCTTTCCAATTATTTGACCCAGCCATCTGTGCAATCTTCGCAAAAATATCTCTATAAAGAAGAGAGACCTTACAGAATATATTCTTTCTAAATTCGTTAAGGTAAGTGCCTTCTGCGATTGCATGAGAAAGAATTCTAACCTCTTTATTGTTTATCTTGTTTAAGAGCTCCCTTGCTTTCTTTATTCTGCCTTCATGGTCAATTTCAGAATCTTTTAGTATTTTTTTGCAGTCTTTTAGAAGAAGGCTGTCAAGTTGAGCTCTTGCGTCTGTAAGTGTCCATCCTTCTTCGCAGAAGTTTACAGGAATATATCCATGGCGAGAAAGCCATCCATTCAAATGCTCATCAATTTCTTTTTCTTTAAGTTTTTTATCCTGTATTTTAATCCCTATCTTTAGGAGTTCTAATTGAGAATCAAAAAGAGGCGTGTGTTCTCTTGGATAAGTGATACTGGAGATCATCGTGGGAATCTCTGAGTCAGAATAACCTAGATCCTTCAATTTTTCATTGAGTAAATCTCCGCCTGTCCGTCCTATAGTGACCGTTAGCATAAGCCCTGCAGTAAATCTCTTATAATCAGAAATGAATTTATCAAGAGTATCAATCGTAAGACTTTTCTTGCATTTGTCTAGTGAAGATAATAATTCTTTAGCATAGTCTTTATATTTGTCTTTGAGAATATTTATTTTCTCTTCACTATTAACAGCATTCATTACTGCTTTAGTATATTCGATATAATTCTGGTTATGCATAAAACAGCTAGTCTTAGTTCCATCTTTTGTTATAATAATAATATCTAAATTAGCATCAACACCAAAATCTCTTGAATTGTAATGATGTCCTTCATTTGATAAAGACTGATGCCAGAAAGACATATTCCTAGTTATAGTCAAAAACCATTTTACACCTTCAATTAATAAGGGGTCTTCTTTGACTTCTGTTTTATTTAGGATAGTTACTATGCCTCTGTTAGCATCAACTTCTACCATCATGCCGTCTTTCAAGATTTGAGTTGCAAATTTAGTCCCAATTATGCATGGTTTATTCATCTCACGAGCAATTATAGCTGCGTGACATGTAACTCCTCCTTCGTCAGTTATGAAACCAAGAGCATTTTTCATAGCAGGAACATAATCTGGCGTAGTCATTGTTGCAACCATTATCTCTCCCTCCTTAACTTTCAAGCATTCAGCAGAGGACATTAATACCTTAACTGTCGCGCGATATATTTTTTGAGGACCAGCGCAAGCAACACTACCTTTTATTTCAGCATTCTTAAGCTGATTGTCTATTATTCTCTTAAAAATAGCATTCTCTTCATCTGAAGCAATTTTCAAAACATCTTTTCTACTCACAACAATAAACTCCTTATTTACGCGTCTATCAGATTCTGCTAATAATTGCTTGGAATTTTCTTTGAGGTCTTTTAGTTCGTATGTAAATAGATATTTCATTTGTTTTAAAGAAGCTCCAAACATCTTACCAATTAAAGTCAGAACTTTGTTGTAATAATAGAAAAGTTGAAATTCCAACATCTTTCTCTCATCAGTCCAAATAGTAATGAGGTGTAAAATCTCTATGAGTTGTTTCTCACTTTCCGAAAATTTCTCTCTTTTTATGATTACCTCTTTTTTATCGCTGATTTCTTTTCCAGCTTTCTTGATTTCGTTTAATCTTTTCTCTGTTTTAGATATTTCTTTTCTATGTAATTTTATTTGTTCAATAAGATCGTCATATTCGGCATCTGAAATTTCTTGTTCGTCTAATAAATTACTTTCCCCATCATAATATAATTTTTGGTGGTGGATAATTCTGGTTTCTAGTTCTTTTAGTTGGTCCATTATTGTTACTCTTTTTTGCGCTGTTATAGTTATAATACGCAAAAGCAATATAGTTTGCAAGAAATTAAAAAAGAGTTTTTGATTGTTTAAGTCTGTTTTCAGACATTTTATAAAATTTTTCATCAACATCGCCAATAATATATTGTCTATTTGTTTTTTGGGCAGCTTCGCCAACCGTACCAGAACCACAAAATGGATCTACAACAATATCATTTTCATTGGTAGTTAATAAAATTAACCAAATCATAAGTTCTAATGATTTAATAGTTGGGTGATATAAATTAT
>CAYSGT010000043.1:2774-8836 GCA_964430805.1 Candidatus Woesearchaeota archaeon | reverse complement strand
AAAGGACGCTGAATATCGGCTTATCCACAGGAGGATAAATGGCTAAAATTATAAAAGTTCTGGCAAGGGAGGTTCTTGATTCACGCGCTTATCCGACAGTTGAAGCAAAAGTAATTTTGCCAAAAAGCAAAACAGTAACCATCGTTACAACCCATATGACATTCACACCATTTTTTAAAGATAATTCTGAAAAAATAGAAGAAAACAAAAAGATAATCAAATTTCTAAAAAATCAAGAAGATTCACTAATTTTCACTGGAGATTTCAATTCTCCTCCAACTTCAAATATTATAACTGAATTAAATAAATTCATGAAAAATGCTGGTCCAGATTTCAACCAAAAAACATTGACGACCAAATTACCATTCAAATATAGAGGTTTTGAAGAAACAGAATTTCTAAAATGGAGACTAGATTATATCTTCACAAGTAAGGAGGTCAACGTAAATTCGTCCAAAATAATAGAAACTAAATTTAGTGACCATTTACCAATATTAGCAGAATTAGAAATCTAAAAAGCAAATCCTTAAAAACATCTAAATTTGTTTCATCTCGTCCCATTTTATTTTTCAGTTTAAGACCGTAGTACCCCAACACTCATGAAAGACATCATCATAAGAGGAGCAAGAGAGCACAACCTCAAAAATATCAATGTAACTCTGCCTAGAGAAAAGTTCATAGTTATAACCGGGTTGTCAGGCTCAGGAAAATCAACTTTAGCCTTTGACACCTTGTACGCAGAAGGCCAAAGAAGGTACGTTGAGTCTCTAAGTGCTTATGCAAGACAATTTCTTGGCTTAATGAATAAGCCAGATGTAGATTCGATTGAAGGACTCTCACCAGCTATTTCAATTGAGCAGAAAACAACATCTTCAAACCCTAGAAGCACAGTAGGAACAGTCACAGAGATCTATGACTACTTGAGACTATTATTCGCAAGAGTAGGAATACCACATTGCCCAGAACACAAAATAAAAATAGAATCGCAGACAGCAGAAAAAATAGCAAATAAGATTGCAGAAGAACATAAAGAAGAAATAACAATTCTAGCCCCGATAGTAAGGCAAAAGAAAGGAACTTATGAAAAATTAATAGAAGACCTCTCAGAAGAAGGTTTTGCAAGAGTAAGAGTAAACGGCAAAATCTATAGGACCGATGAAAAAGTAAAGCTCCAAAGATACAAAAAACACGATATAGAAGCTGTGATAGATAGAATAGAAACAACAGATAAATCACGTTTAATAGAAGCAACAGAAAATGCTCTAAAAAGGGGAGAAGGTTTAATCTTTATCCTAGACTCTAAAGACCAAATCCACACATATTCCTCTCTTCTAAGTTGCCCAGTATGTGGGATGTCTTTTGAAGAACTTCAACCAAGAATGTTTTCATTTAATAGCCCTTTTGGAGCCTGTGATGAATGTAAGGGCCTTGGAGTAAAGATAGAATTTAGTCCAGACTTAGTAATTCCAGATAAAAACAAGAGTATAATGGAAGGAGCAATAGCGATTTATGGTAAAATGGACTTGAGTTGGAGGGGCCAGCAACTCCAAGTAGTTGCAAAAAAGCACGGTTTTGACATCTTCACTAAAATCAAAGACCTGACAGAAAAACAACTAAACGTCCTTCTCTACGGGCACAGTGGCTCACTTTTAGGCAGATGGTCAACAGGTGCAAGCATGAATTTTAGAGGTGGCTGGGAAGGAATTATTCCACAGTCAGAAAGGCTTTACAAAACAACGCAGTCAGAATGGCGCAAACATGAATTCGAAAAATATATGAGTTCTTCTCCATGTCCAAAGTGTTTTGGAAAAAGACTAAAAGATAAAATTTTAGCGGTAACGGTCCATGATAAATCTATTATCGACCTCACAGACCTTTCAATTACAAAGGCCCTAGAATTCTTTAAAGAACTAGAGTTAACAAAAAGAGAACTAGAAATTGCAAAACTAATCCTAAAAGAAATAATTTCAAGGTTAAATTTCCTAAATGACGTAGGTCTAGGCTACCTAAATATGTCCAGAATGGCAGGCACCCTTTAAGGAGGCGAAGCTCAAAGAATCAGGCTGGCGACTCAAATTGGCTCAAACCTAATGGGAGTATTATACATTCTAGACGAACCTAGCATCGGTCTTCATCAAAGAGACAATATGAAGCTAATTGAAACCCTTCACAAATTAAGAGATTTAGGAAACACCTTAGTAGTAGTTGAACACGATGAAGACACAATTCGAAGAGCAGATTATGTTGTTGATATGGGTCCTGGCGCAGGGGTGCATGGTGGTAAAATCATTGCCCAAGGCTCCCCAGAGCAAATAATAAAAAATGAAGACTCAATTACAGGCCAATACTTAGCAGGCAAGTTAAAAATACAAGTTCCAGAGAAGAGAAGGGATTGGAAAAAATCAATGACCTTTAAAGGATGCACCGAAAACAACCTCAAAAACATCGATGTAAAAATACCTCTGGGAATAATGACATGCCTCACAGGAGTATCTGGTTCAGGAAAATCAACACTTCTAGAGGAAATAATTTACAAAGGCTTAAGAAAAAATATAGAAAGAGCAATAATAAATCCAGGCAAATACAAGTCTCTCGAACTCAACGGCAAATTAGACAAAGTAATCGTAATTGACCAAAGTCCAATAGGCCGAACTCCTAGATCAAACCCCGCAACCTACATTAAAGTCTTTGACGACATAAGAAATCTGTTTGCCTCAACAAGAGAAGCGATGGCTCGAGGTTATGGCCCAGGGAGGTTCTCGTTTAATGTAGAAGGAGGCAGATGCGAGAAATGTTTTGGAGACGGCACAATAAAAATAGAAATGAATTTCCTTCCAGACGTTTACGTTGAATGTGAGGAATGTAAAGGCAAAAGATACAATTCTGAAACACTAGCGGTAACTTACAAAGGCAAATCCATTGCAGACATTCTTAATATGAGTGTAGAAGAAGCTCTCCAAATATTTGTAGCTGTTCCAAATATCTATAGAAAATTAAAAACGCTGGTAGAAGTAGGCTTAGAGTATATCAAAGTTGGTCAATCTGCAACAACCCTATCAGGTGGAGAAGCGCAGAGAATAAAGTTAACTAAAGAATTAGCAAAACGTGGAACAGGAAACACAATATACTTGCTAGACGAGCCAACAACAGGGCTTCATTTCCATGATGTAAAGAAGCTCTTAGAAGTCCTGCACGGCCTGGTAGAAAAAGGAAACACAATGCTAATTATAGAACACAATCTGGAAGTCATAAAGTCAGCAGATCACATAATCGACCTAGGCCCAGAAGGTGGCGACGGCGGGGGCCAAATCATAGCCCAAGGTTCCCCGGAAGAAGTATCAAAACACCCAAATAGTTACACAGCCAAGTTCCTCAAGCCTTTATTGAATAAAAATTAACCTACCACTCAAATAAATAAGAGTTATTTAGATTATATCCTAATTCCATGCGGTATCTCTTTTCCAACAAAACCCATATCTCTTTGCCAAGTAGCAAAAAGTTTAGGTAAATTAGTGAAATAATCTGGTTTAAAGTTAGGGTTGCGCTTATAGAAGTCAATTTCTACATAAGGAGAATCAATTTTACTCATTCCATCAATACTACTTATTGATTTAACCACTAATTCTTGAGCAGTTTGCCAATAAGTAATATCCGCATTTGTTCTTCCATATGTGTGATTATTTTCATCAAGAGTAGAACCAATATTTAATGTAATACTTTTGACATTATCTGCAGTAATAGATTTCAGATATTTTCGAACCATGTTTTTAGACTTACTAAAAGATCTCCAATATGGAACATCATAAGTATCACTAATTGAGCCAATATTAACAATTGTCATTGGTTTTTTAGTTTGTCTAGTTTTTTCTATTAGGGGTTCAGCCATATTCAAAAAGGCAGTAACATTAGTTGCATAAATTTCATCATCTATTCCATCTCCATCTCTATCAATATGGGGTTTTGCATCAGGCTCAAACTTGTCTATTCCTATAGCATGCATATAGACGATTTCACTAAATGGGCCTAGGTCTAATTGCTCAACAAACTTATTTACCAAAGGGTCATCTAATAAGTTTAGTAATGTCAAACCAGGTTTATTTGAGCGACCCAGTCTAATTACAGAAGTATCCTCTCTAGCCTCATAGTGATCGGCAAAAGTCTTTCCGATACCTCTGCTTGCTCCAGCTATTAAAACTAAAGTTCTCTTAGTTATTTGATTATCTATTGTCATGACAAAGTGACAAATGGATAGATAATATAGCTTAGGTTCAAAGATAATTAAACCAAAAGGTTTAAGTATATAATTAAACTATTAAGTTAAATGAGCTTACAACTAACATTGCCATTTGGAAAAGAATCAAATGTAAAAAACCTAATTTTTACAATTCTTACAAAAGACTATCCATTAAAGATAGTAGATCTAACTAATTTAATTAGAAAACGTTATGGTAAATTGGTTACATTTCAAGCTGTTAGAAAGGCTCTTCTGGAGTTAGTTGAAGAGGGAGTAATTATTTCTCAAATAGACCATAAGTTCCAGATAAGCAAAACATGGGTAGAAGAAGGCAAAAGGGTTATGGATCAGCTCTACTTAGATATAGCAAAGGAAAATCTATCAAGCAAGCATGACTCCATTTCTGGAGAAATGTCTGTATATTCATTTAAATCTCTTAATGAAATGATGAAATTTTGGCAAAATTTAGTAGATGATTGGTATAAAGAATTTAAAGATGTTAAAGGTTCAATAAACGCTTATCAAGGAGCTCACTCATGGGAGATATTATTGCATTATGAAAGAGAAAGACAAGTAATGAGTCAACTCAAAGAAAAGGGAATAAAATCTTACGTTCTAAGTATGAGTAGTACACCATTAGATAAAAAAATCTGGGAGTCCTATAAAAATATTGGAATAAAAATTGGAATTAAGAGGTCACAATCTTCATTTGATAAAAGCTATTATGTTGCAACTTACGGAGACTTGGTAGTCCAAACTAAGTATCCTCAAGAAATAGTTGATTTAATGGAAGAATTCTTTCATAAAAACAAGACCTTAGAAAAAATGGATTTAAGAAAACTCTCAGACATCGTAAATAAGCATGTAGAAATAAAGCTTACTGTAATAAAAAACAACGAAATGGCAAAGCAAATTAACAAGTCAATAATCTCTGAAATCAGTTAAAGCTCTTAGCAGGAATATTATTTATTAAAACAGCTTTCTCTTCATCTATTCCTAAATCTTGTTTTGTCAAAAGCCATGCAAATTTTAAGAAATTTCTTGCAATAGGATTTTCAAGATTAAGCTTATACATGTCGGATTTCCCAACCCTTCTAGTCTTGATTACTATTCCCTTGTTTACAAAATCCTGAAAAAACATCAATAAAGAATTATAACTAATATTAGATTCTCTTGCAATATCAGTCATGTTAAAATCAAAAAAATGATTTCCAATTAAGAAATCCAAAAATCTAGTCCTTGGAGTATCCCCAAAGTATTCCATAAATGCAGATTCATTATTTTCTTTCATGTTAAGCATAAAAATATAAAGCTTATAAATGTTTCTACAATTAAGCCTATAACTATCAGTTTTAGAAACATTTAAATATAACCATTCTCTAAAAAATTGGTGGAAAAAGAGAAAGCGCAATTAATGTTTAAGTTAGCCTTTTCGAAGAAAAATTGGGGTGCCAAGTATGATAGGTTAGAACATTTCAAAAGATTTGAGAACTTGGAAATTATAGTAAAAGAATTAAACAAAATAGGCTGGTTACTAATTACAAAAAAACCAAATTACACAGGAATTTCTCTAAACACTCAATACAAAAAAGAGATCATACAATTTATTGAAGCTCATATACCTGAAGTAAGGGGATGGGTAAAATAAAGACTACCATTTCACAAAATTTAATAACATTCATTTAACTCATTTTTAGGTATGATCAAAGATAAAATTGAAAGATTGCCTCTTTCACCCGGTTGTTATTTATTTAAAGATGCGAAAGGCAATGTAATTTACGTAGGAAAAGCAAAACAATTACGTAAAAGGGTTCCTAGTTATTTTGCC
>CAYSGT010000043.1:0-2764 GCA_964430805.1 Candidatus Woesearchaeota archaeon | reverse complement strand
ATTTCATTTCAACAACAACAGAAGTGGAAGCCCTCATTCTAGAAAACAACCTAATTAAGAAGCATTACCCACATTACAACATTGACTTAAAAGATGCTCAAAGATATGCCTACATTCGCCTTGTAACAAACACAGACCTACCATATATTGAAGTTGAAAGAAACCGACAAGAAAATGGAGAATACTATGGTCCATTTGTTTCAGGATATATAAGAAGATTAGTTATTGAGGTATTAAATAGAAATTTCAAAATTCTTACTCGTAAGCCTTCGCCCAGAACTCTTAAGTTAATAGATAAGGAAGCATACTTAGAGAGAATAGGTCAAGCGAGAATTATCTTGAAAGGAGATGTAGATCAGTTAATTAAAGAATTGAAAAATGCTCGGGAAGAAGCATCAAAGAATACATTCTATGAATATGCACTCACTTTACAAAATAGAATCGGGGCTCTAGAAAGCCTAAAAGAAAAGCAATACATGGAGCTTACAAGATCTTTTGATGCAAGCATAATAAATTACATCACTTCAAAAGATACAGTTTATCTTCTTGTGTTTTCGATCCGTAAGGGAATTCTTGAAGGCAAGCAAGAATATGTTTTACCTTACATGGAAGATTTTCTTAACGAATTTATCCTAAGGTACTACGACACAGCACCAATTCCTGATGAAGTAATTGTTCCGCATACTGTAGATCCAGCTCTAGAGCAATACTTAACAAAACTAAAGAAAAGAAAAGTGCAAATAATAATTCCACAATCAGGAGATAAAAAGCAACTTCTAGATCTAGTTTTAAAAAATGTTCATGACACTTTCTTCTTTGGTAAAGGCAGACTCATAGCTTTAAAAGAAGCTCTAGAATTACCAAAACTGCCAATTAGAATGGAATGTTTTGATATATCTCATCTAGGTGGAACAAACACAGTAGCTTCAATGGTTAGTTTTAAAGAAGGAGTTCCAGACAAATCATCTTACAGAAAATACAAAATTAGAACAACAGGAGGTGGAGATGATTATAATGCAATGAAAGAAGTAATTTACCGCAGATATGCTAAACTTTCACGAGAACATATGAGTTATCCAGACCTCATAATCATCGATGGTGGAAAGGGACAGTTAAGCGCAGCATTAGAGTCCTTACAAAAATTAAGGGTAAAAATACCAGTTATCTCATTAGCAAAACAATTTGAGGAAATTTATACTAAACCAACAGGGGAACCAATAAGGCTTCCAAAAGACCACAAAGGACTTCAGCTCTTACAGACAATTAGAGACGAAGCACACAGATTTGCGATTAGATACCAACAGTTATTGAGGGGTAAAGAGTTATTTGAGAAATATAAAAAAGAAAAGATGTAATGTAATATTAATTCTAAAGTTAAAACTTAATATTAAATATAGATTAATTTAATTTATTTTATGTTCCTAACTAAAAAGCTTCGTAGACATAGCGGAAGAATATTTCCAAGATGCAGCATAAGAAACGAATTGCTCAACGAAGAGGGTTTAGAACCTCAGCCATATTGGGACAATTGGAGAGACTATAGAGATGGATTTAGAGGAAACAAAGATAGAACAATGCTTAGAAATGAAAATATGGGTCTTGGTGGTTTTTTCAATGTTAAAAGATGGAATAAAAAACTTAGATTATTAATATTAAGAAGAAAAGCCAGAAAAGAAATGTCTAAGTTTATCTCTCAAGAATAAACAATCTCTCTCACAGCATCTATGAAGCTTAGACATCTTTTCTCTATTTTATCTAATTGTTCATCATCTTTTATCTCCAAATTAGTTCCATAAGTGTAATCTTCACGTAGTTCAATGAGACTAGCCTCATGCTGATTATGAACTTCTTCATATTTCATGAATTCAATTATATCTCTATCTACGGAAATTTTACCTTCTTCTTGTAAGAATTCTATTAGGGATATTGTACAAGTTTGGTTTTTAGATTCATATCCAAATTTTATGGCAATTGCTAGAAAACAATGATACAAGGAATAAAATCCACAAGATACAGCCAAATCCGAAAAGTTGTTCTTTTTTAATAATTGAATGGCTCCCAAATAATGCTTTGCTTTGTCAATATGTGCAATTGCCAGTTCTTTGCTAGGTTCTACCTTTAGTAAACCTCTATGTTTTGCATTTTTGCCTAATTTAACAGATTCTTCTATTTCTTTCTCTGCTTTATTTAAGCACCAATCAACATGTTTAGAAGCCAGAGAATTCATTTAAGACCTCCATGTAAGCAGAATAACCAGATAATACAATGCCTGTCTTAATTATCTCAAGCATTGCAGTATTCTTTTCAGCAATATTCTTGATTAAGTCTTGTTTAGTCGCTTTAATAGAATGCAGTTTTTTTGGTAGGCTCAATTGAATCTTTTCTAGTGCCTTATTTAATTCACGAACCTCTTCTTTTTGGAGGATAACTAAAACATCAATATCATTTGCTTGAGCATAATTTCTGCTTGCAGACCCATAAAAAATTATTATTCTACCATCTTTATTCAGAGATTTAAACTCCTCTTTCCAACGCTCATAATCACTTGCCTGGTTAACTAATGCAAACTCTAGCGCCTTTTTAGTTAATTCATAACCTTCGTTGATTTTATAGATTACAGCTTTGCCTATGTTTCTTTTTATAAGCATTTTAGATTTCTCAAGCCTTCTAAGAAGCTTAAGAGCGCCTACCTGCGTCAAATCTAACTGCTTAGGGCTTAACCCATAATAAAATGCCATGTTTTATAAACTATTGATTCTATGAT
>CAYSGT010000042.1:0-8855 GCA_964430805.1 Candidatus Woesearchaeota archaeon | reverse complement strand
TATTGGTAAATTTATCTGACGGTTTTTATACTTTAACTGTTTACGCAAATGACAGCGTGGGCAACTTAAACAACTCGGCACTGGTTTATAGAATAATTTTTGATAATACCCTTCCTTCTATAACCCATAGTTGCGACGATTACAGCGTAATTAAAGATGATTTAATAACCTGCACCTGCAGCGCATCGGATTCATTGTCGGGAGTAAACACTTCCTATGGCTCAAGCGGGGTATCATTCACTGCCAGCCCTTCAACCGCGAGCACCGGTACAAATCTTCAAACAACCTGCACAACACAAGATCGAGCAGGAAATAGCAGAACTTCTACTCTTTATTATAATGTCACTAATAGTTCTACTTCTACTTCTTCTACTTCTAGCTCTTCGAGTTCATCTTCGAGCACATCTTCAAACTCTTCCTCTACGACGAATCAAACTAATTCTACAAGCAGTTCAGAAAATCTGACTACTGGTGCTGTAAATACATTAGAAGGAAACCAAGGAAATTCCGCTACTCCTGAACCAAATAAAAAAATAAATTATCTACTTATCGCCGGAATATTGCTTGTTTTGGCTACTGGTTTTCTAATATTTTTGAAAATTAAACGCGGCAAAAAGTTTAAATAGCAAATGTCTTATTACTCGGTATGATAAGAGAGGGGAAGATGAAGAGTAACATCGTTGTTTTGTCTGTACTGATTGTTTTTGCATCCTTACTTGCTTGGCTTGTAATGGCTGTTGCTGGAGAAAGTGCAAGGATTGTTTCTCCTGCGTCTGGAACAAATTATACCTCTCTTACTGCAGTTTTGTTTAATGTCAGTTTTGTTAATGGGACCGATATAACTAATCCTCAAAACGCTACCTTCTCCTTAAACGTTAGCGGTGCTTGGGGTCTTGTAGCGGGAAATAGTAGTGGATGCGATGTTGGGGCAACCACTTCTTCTTGTTCTATGAATGTAACTAATACTACGATTCCCGATGGAATCTACAGCGTTAATGCAACAATTTACAATGCTACGACGTCTATTTCTATAACAAATACGACCAATCTTAGTTCTAAGGTGATAATAGACGGTACAAAACCTCAGGCATTCCCTGCTAACTTTACTGGTACTGTTGCTGCAAACGCAAACCTTTCATCAAAAGCAATGAATACTGTATTCTATCTTAATGCCAGCCTTGTAGATGCACTGATTGGGATACAAGCAGTAGGATTTAACGTAACAAATATTAGCGGAAAACAAAACGCAACATTTACCGCTACAAGAGAAGGTTCAACAAGCTACTATAGCAGTGCTGCTTTAAACACATCTCATTTCCAAGATGGCACTTATAACATCACTATCTTTGTTAATGATACTTTGGGGAATCTAAATAACTCTGCAAGAATTGCAACTTTAACTTTCGATGATACTCTTACTTCTGTGGCCATAACCTGCACACCTTCTACTGTTACTTCCGGAGAAACAGAGACTTGCAGTTGCAGCGCGTCTGACTCCACTTCAGGGATAAACACTTCATATGGCTCAAGCGGGGTATCATTCACTGCCAGCCCTTCAACGTCTAATACTGGTACATTTACTGTTTCTTGCTCTGCTCAAGATAGGGCTGGAAATTCAAATACAGCCTCTGATACTTACACTGTTGAAGGACAGTCCAGTGGAAGTTCATCTGGTGGTAACTCTGGCGGAACAGCTTCAACCCCTTCAACAAGCGGAAGCAATGGCTCTTCGACAAACCCTCCAGCGCAGTCAGGTACAGAATCTAACTCAGGATCTAACGTTGGATCAGGTTCTTCTGCTCAAGGGACAGGAGCTGGTGCTACTGGCGGAGGTCTTGGAACTGGAATTATTATTGCAATAGTCCTTGTTGTAATAATAGTTGTTGTTGTAATTGTTATGGTAAACAGAAGAAAGTAATTTTTAGTTAGCTTTAAACTCTAATACGTCTTTATCTTTTAGAACATGGTCAAGACCTACTCTTTGGTTTGCGAATTTACCGCTTGGACCTGTTAGGCGGGTTTCTTTTATCCTGCCTGCGAATCCTTTATAAATTGACTCTGCAACATCGTAAACTGTGCTCTCTATTGGCAAAACAATTGGCTGAGGCGAAGGAGCTTTGCCTGGTTCTTTGGTATATACTCTGATTATATTCATTGATTTGAATATTTTATGCTTAAGCTCGTGTATCCCCTGTCCCGTTATTGTCGAAACTAGTATAAAATCCAGCCTCTTTGATTTTAATTTAGCCTCTAGTTTTCTCATCGAATCTGTGTCCAAAACGTCTACTTTATTTACGACAATTAACTTCTTGCCTCTTGAATGCTCTAATGCTGATTCAAACTGCGAGATATCTTCTACTTTTTCGACGACAATTAATGCTAAATCTGCTGTGTGAACTATGCTAAAGTCGAAGTCTTTTCCTAAGACTGCCGGCAAGTCTACAATTTGAGCAGGCACGCCTTCATAATTCATTGTTCCTATATTTGGCTCTCTTGTTGTGAATGGCGAGGGAGAGACCTGCGGAGAAGCATTGGTTAACTTTGCTAAAAGCGAAGATTTGCCCGAATTTGCCAATCCGATTAGTATTGCCTGAAATCCCTCTTTTCTTATGCCTTTTTTTCCTTTTCCTACTGAAGCGTTCTTTTCTGCTTTTTCTGTGAATTTCCTTAGTCTTGTTCTTAGCTCTGATAAAAGATTCTCGCTTGATTTATGTTTTGGTGCTGCTTTAATCAGCTCTTTGAGGCAGGCTATTTTTTCCTCCAATGTCTGCGCCGCTAGGTATTTCTTTTCTGCGGCAAAATATTCGTATCCTGCGTTTATGGGCATAGTAATAAATGAATAAAAAGGCTTAATAACGTTTCTAAGCGCCAGGCTCAAATTAAATTGACCTATTTTTGCGCTGAAGGTAGATATTTACCGAATAGGATTTGCTTAAAAGTTATCCAGAATCTGACATTTTATTTTTTGGCAAGCCCTAAAATAAAGAAATCTTTATTTTAAATTGAGTTTGACAGGCGCAAACTCAGTAGTGTTTCACATATAGAGAATTTATTTTATGGACAATAGTTATCTTGACTGACAGGCCACAGTTGCGAAGTCAAGTTAGTAGAGCAATAACTATTTAACGAATACTACGTTCATTTAATTATGGTATTTAAATTGAATGCGCCCTTGTATTCGGCAGAACTGCAAAGAAAAGAAGGAGAAACTATTCTTTATATCAACTATATTGGGGCGCCTATTGCCCCTGAAATCGCTGATTCCGCAGAAGTTATGGCTCGAGTTATTGATGCACTGATTGAGAATCCTGAAGTTGGAAGAATAATTCTTGTGCAGCAAAGGAATTATAATTATCCATACGAACAAGTTTCTATACTCCTTGAGATTTCTCAGCTTTATACCTATTTACTTAAGCAAGAAAGGATACTTGCCGTGGACAAATTGAACTTGTTTGCTAACCTAGAATTTGCGCCTCGTGAACTTAGCTATTTGCTAAGTTTGCTTAGGCAAGACCCTATCTCCTGCTGGCTTGAATTAAACAAACGAATTGGAATTTATAAGAAAAATTCTCAAGACCATCATTTAGCAAATTATGCAGGAGTACTCGAAAGATTTAAGGAGTTATTGTCAAAGACTAAACTTATATCTTCATTAGCTGACGTTATAGATACTTATGCTATTGGAGATCGGAAAGTATATTCTTCAATATTTAGACCAGATGTACTTCCTAACTTCACTCTTACCCGCCTTGTTGCTCAAATTCCAGAGGGTGCAGAGCTTGTTGACCAGTATGAATTGCACACCGGTTTTGAAACTGTTCCTGTGATGATTTTAAAGAATTCTAGCGATGCCAAATATTTGTATCATGTAACTCCCGCGGAATATTCTCTTAGCGAAGAGCATCATTATTTACTTAATCTGGGAAAAAATGTATTACTGGACTATCAACCTAAATCCGAAGAGTTTGTCGATTCTGAGAAAGTTAGGTCTCTTTTCTTCAATGTTGCCCGTGACCTGCTTACAGAATTATCTGTGAATAAAAAAATTCCATTAAACTATCGTGAACTTAACACTTTGGCTAGAATTTTAGTCAGGCAAACAATTGGTTTTGGACTTATAGAAGTTTTACTGCTCGACGAAAATTTACAAGATATCTTTCTTAACGCGCCTATAGGGCAGAATTATGTTTTTGTTAGACATGGAAAGTATGGAGACTGTGTTACTAATATTTTACCTTCTTATGAAGATGCGGATTCATGGGCTTCTAAATTACGCTTGCAGAGCGGCCGCCCTCTTGACGAAGCTAATCCCATTTTAGACACAGATATCTTTTTTGGAAATGTTAGAGCAAGAGTTGCTGCAATTCAACGCCCTCTTTCACCTGCTGGTATTGCTTATGCTTTGCGCAGACACCGGGAGGAGCCATGGACGTTGCCTTTGTTTATTAACAATAAAATGATTAATTCATTTACTGCAGGGCTGATGAGCTTTTTGGTTGATGGAAATAGAACTATGCTTATTGCTGGCACCCGCTCTTCTGGAAAGACTTCTCTTTTGGGAAGTGTTATGCTAGAAGTTATTCCTTCTGTGAGGATGATAGTTGTGGAAGATACTCTTGAACTTGCTGTGGATTCTTTACGTAAACTTGGATATAATATTCAGAGAATGAAAGTTAGAAGCGCATTACTTGAAGCGACTACTGAAGTTGAAGCTAGCGAGGGGATTCGCGCTTCGCTTCGTTTGGGAGACTCCGCATTAATTGTTGGAGAAGTTAGATCAAGTGAAGCAAAAGCGCTTTATGAAGCAATGAGGGTTGGTGCTTTGGCGAATTTAGTTGCTGGAACAATTCACGGAGCTAGCCCTTACGGAGTGTTTGATAGGGTTGTAAATGATTTAGGAGTTCCTGTCACAAGTTTCAAGGCAACAGATATTATCGCTGTTGCTAACCCTATTAGAACTCCAGATGGGTTGCACTACAAAAAAAGACTTACTCAACTAACTGAAGTGCGCAAGCATTGGACGCGCGATCCTGAAGAGGAGAAAGGATTTGTTGATTTAGTGAGATATAACGTCGAGAAAGATGAGCTTGAGCCTACAGATGATCTGATGAACGGAGACTCTGAAATAATCAAGGCAATTGCGGGCAATGTTAAAGGCTGGGCGGGCAATTGGGATGCCGTATGGGACAACATTTTACTGCGGGGCAAAATAAAGCAGGAGATTGTAGATGTTTCGAAGAAAATGCAGATGCCTGAGCTCATGGAATCTAAATTCAATGCTTTAAGCAACGATATGTTTCATAGAATCAGCGAGAAGATAACTAATGAAGTTGGTTTGCCTGTCTCTGAAAGGGTTTTTCCAGAGTGGAGAAGCTGGCTGATGAATACTGTTAGGAAGAATTAGAATAGCTTTATTTTGCTTTTTCTAATACCTTTACTGTGCCTTTATTTGCATCTACCTCTATTAGATCATTATCTTTTAACATCTGGGTTATATTGTGAATCCCTACAATACAAGGAATTCCGAATTCTCTTGAGACAACAGATGTATGGGAAGTAAGCCCGCCTTCATCAGCAATTATAGCAGACGCTTTTTTCATTATTGGAACAAAATCTGGAGAGGTATTAATCACCACTAAAATATCTCCTTTTTCCATTTTATTAAACTCTTTTTGATTTAAGACAATCTTTGCTCTTCCCTTTGCATATCCTCTTGAAGCTGCTCTCCCTTTGAATTCTGATCTATTAATTTCCTCGGATTTTAGATATTTAGCCTCGAATTCCTCTGCTTCTCTTCCAGATAATACAAAGAACTTATTTCCTAAATTTAGCAAAGCATAACGTTTAACACGTTCTACGATTTTACTTTCATCAACAGATTTTCCATTAATTAAGTCAATTAATTCGTTTGGATGTAAATCTTTTAAGAACTCTATTGGTTTATCTGTTCTTTTTGATATTTCTTGAAATAAAGATTCTCCATAATAAACTATCTCGTTATTTGTGGATTTGTAATAATCTTTAAAATATCCAGCTAATCCTGCTATTTTTATTATATCTGCTGAATTTGAATACTTTCTGATTAAAACATCTCTTTTCTTTATACTTTCGTTTAGCCTAGATTTTATTTCTTCTAAATGTTTTTGAGGATTTTCTTTTATTAGATCATTCAATTTCTGAAGATAAATTTCTTTTGTTCTATGCCCTTCGTGGTAATAGCCGCATGTTGTCCACGCATATTTATCTAAAAGATGAGAAATTAATTTGTCCGCTTTATTTGAGTTTAGTTGGATATTTTCTTTTTTGATTTTAATTGCTGTTTCTAGTAAAGCAATTTCTTCTTGCATAGGGAAAGTTAACCTTTCTGATGCGCAAGAATTTGCAACAGCTTCATCTACATTCGGTTCGTTTTTTAAGATTTCTCTTAATTTAATTATGATTGCTCTATCAATAAATCTCATCCCTCTTGCAATTGGTAAACTTTTTTCAAATTGTTTGCAGAATAGCTTGAAGAGCAATATTAGTTTTTCGCTAGATAAGCTTGATATCTCTTTAGCTTTAATAGCTTTAACCAGTTTTTTAACTATGTCTTTTCCATATTTTTCCAGCTCATCAAATAACTTTGGATTTTTAAGAAAAGCGTCAAGAGTTTTATCAAAATCTTGATTATCTTTGACTACTAGGTACCATTTCTGAACATGATTTTTGTTAAGAGTACATAAGGGAACATTATTTAGATGAAATTTTTTATTCTTTGGAAGCCATCCCTTATTCACAAGATACGATGTGTAAAAATAAGAAGAGCGTCCTCCTTCTGGGAGAATTTTATAGTTATCTAGGTTTGGAATTTCTGAGGTAACTTCCATTATTATCTATCTAAATTTGTCTATAAATATGTTCCTCTTTGGATAGAGAGTGTTTTTACCATTTAACTTAAACCTGACAAGGCAACTTTACAACAATTTCTCAAATTCTTCTCTGGAGATTTGAATATCTTTTTTGATTATTTTTAATAATAGCCCTGGCCCTATTTTATCTCCTGGGTGGTTTGGGATTACCGTTGTTCTCCCATCATCATGTCTAAAGAACATGTGGCTTCCTTCCTGTCTTAGAAATTTAAAACCTAATTTTATTAAAACTTTAGATAATTGATTAGCTGTAGTTTGAGGTAACTTTGCCATTTATTATACATATATCTTTTGTAAACCTATAAACTTTTCTTTGATTATTTCATCTTTCATTACTTTAAGATATAAAGATATTGCTTCTTTTGTTTTTTTTATTAATTCATCTATTGTTTTTGCTTGGGTATGGCATCCTGGAAGTCCAACTACTTCAGATATAAAATATCCTTCTTCGTCCTGTTCTATTATTATGTTGAATTCACCCACATTGATAATGATTATAGGGATTATTTAAGTTTTATCCTAGGCCCGACAATGCAACTGCTGCCAGACCCGTTAGAAGTATTGTACTTATGAATGTTGTGATTAGGTATAGCGTTATGCCGCGCTTTAGGTTCTTTGCTAATTCATGTTTTTCTTGCAGTTCGTCTTTGCCTGAGTCTACTGTGACTAGAGTGCCTGTAAGGATGAAAATTATTTCTATCAGATAGAGGCCAATTGAAACTTGCACAAAATATGGGGGGACTATGCTCGTAATATCAAATAGGTTTATTATGTTTCCAATTGAACCTATTCCTGCAATTTCTGCTCCTCCGCCAGTTAAATCAGATAACCCCTTTAATTTATTCAGAATTAATGCAATCATTGATGTTAGTCCTACGATTATACCCGATAACAATGGGGCGAGGAATACCATGTTTGAACGCATGTCTGAGACAACTTCGGCTAGAAGATCTTTCAATCTGTCATTAATCTTTTGAATGTTTTTTACATAATCTGAGATTGACATCATTGCCCTCGCCGCTATTTTTAGGCCTTTCTTTACTGATTCTATTAAGATGCGCATACTTGTCGAGATTACTGCAGAGGGATAGTAGATTATTGCTCCGCGCTGACTGTTAAAGATAGCTGCATCTAGGGGCATTCCTAGCTGCTGGATATTTTGGTTTACTAACTGAAAGAAACTTTGGGTTTTCTGGCCTTGAGAGGATTCTGCTACTTTGGAAAATACTCTTTCTGCTGGAACTCCGTCGCCTAAACGGTTGCCTAACTGGAAGAGGGTGCTAGTAAATTCTTTTTCTAACTCTTTTGTTTCATGCCTTGCTTTTATTATGTCTTTTGTTTTTAATTTGTAAGCTATACTGAAGTAACTGGCTACGGATAATGGGATGAAAAGGCTTAGGAGTATTCCTGCTAGACCAAACGGACCTATAAGGTTTCCTCCTGCTTTTTTAAAATCGAATAGAAATTGTTCCTCTAAGAAAGGGAAGCCTAATTCTCCGAAAGTGTAGTCGCTTTTCAGATTTAGTAGGTTTGTGATTAACCCGCTTTGGAAGAGAAAAGGCAATAAGCCGATTATGAAAAGAGGGATACAGATTAATGCAGCTATTAGCCATGGTCTACTTGATGTGAATTTGTGGTAGTCTGGGTTTTTTTCAATGTTAGAATTTTCTCCATAGCCTCCTGGGCGCTTAAACAAAACTTCTGATGTCATGAAGTAAACGCCTAGTGGGATAATTAGATTGAAGATTACAAATAAATGATACCATTTTAACCCATTTGCTATTACTACGCTAGCTAGAGGAAGCAAGGCTAGCGCCAATGTGGGGAGGATAATGCCTAACATATAGATGTTTGTTAGGGGAGAACGAATTTCTCTGGAATATGATAGCATTTTATCATAAACTCCGTCTAGGATCACTTGCAATGCTCTTTCTAGAGTATTTATTC
>CAYSGT010000041.1:0-8992 GCA_964430805.1 Candidatus Woesearchaeota archaeon | reverse complement strand
ATCCTCACTATCAAGATTCGGTTACTCTATCTCCTGAACAAAAAGCAGCTGTTCTTGAAATTGCACCTCAATTAAAGATATTATTAGACCATCAAGGAGAGACAAGAGAACAGAGAATTAGAGAATATCATGCTCTTGGTAACTTTGAATATGTAGTGGCTCTGAGAGAGGGATCTATGGTTAGAATGAGGGGTCATCGAGAAGTGAGCCTTAAAGGAACTACTGGAGCTGTTGTTTTCAGACCTGGGAAAGACCCTGTTAGATTTGATGGAGAAGCAAAATTAGACGAAATAATTTTTGAGAATATTTAGAAAAATCTTTAATTAACATTTTATACAAATAAATATGAAAATTACTTTATGTTCAAGTGCGAAGTTTTTTGATAAGTTGTGAGGGTTTACTTCTTACACAAGTAGGTTTAAAAATGAAACCTGAATCGGTTTTGAATGGGAGAATTTACAATACATCCAATATATAGGCAAGTTGAACAATATAGCACCGTACTTATTGGGGTAAATCACACTACAAGTGCACGTGAAAATAGGCAAGAGAGGAGAAAGTTTCTCGAAACTGTCCTTGCTTGTGACCATCTTTTACTTGAATCTAACGGATTCACATACAAAGATAAAAAATGGAAAAATTTGGGATTTGCAAAGAACGGTACAAAAAATTATGAACAAACAGCTATTGAAACAGATCCTAAAAAAGTAGTCTTTCTAGAAAAAGACCATGATCCTGAAAGAACATATTCTCCTTATGGCATTCCTAATGGAACAGGTATTCTTTACGAATCCATTCTGTTCGCTGGATCGATGATCTCTGGCATGGGTGGCGGCCGGATAGAAATTGATCCACTGGTCCAATTTGTTGCAGAGCTTTATTCTCTAAACAATATACAATCTCGCAGATTACACTCTCAATGGATGGGTGTTGCTAGATATATTGCAAGAACAAATAACCCACATGTAATTTCCTCGGTAACACCTGTGTTTGAGGAGTTTTCAAGAAAAGTAAGAAGTTATGAAGTTATAGGGCCTACTGCATTGAGGCTAGCAAAAGAACTTAAGGGAAAGAAAGCAGTAATTATTGGAAGTCTTCATGTAAATACAGTTTATGATATTCTAAATGGCATTCCACCCCCACAACCCAAATCTTGGAATGAAATAAGGAGCAAGTCTTCTGCTAGTACACAAGGAGTGATATCGGATATTGAGAAAATTGTTAGCACGGTACAATGAAATCTAAGATGTACTCTTCCCTCTTTTTCTAAAATTGTCTGAAAAATGCCAAAATGGTGTAACGCCTGTCCCGTAAGGACTGTAAAGATTACAACGCTCGAGAAAAGAGGAAGCGTTACAGAACTTACCCTGGCTTCGGGCATGGCGTCTTACAAACCCATGAACATAGGTTTCATTTATGCCATAACCATAATAAATAAATATACAGTTTTATTTTAGAGGAGATGTTAGAGAAAACTAAAATGGAGAGAATTTATTCTATCCAGAGAGAGAAACACGATTCATTCAGAAAAGTACCCCTTACCGGACAAATTATAGAGTATTTGGGAAAAGAGTTTATTGTGTATCCTACTGTTTTTTGGCCAAGTCAAGACAGCAAAAATATTGTTGAAAATTACCACATTAGCCCTGGAGAAGAAGTCCTTGATGTTTGTACTGGCTCGGGAGTTATTGCTATTTTCTCGGCACTCAAGGGTGCTAAAAAAGTTGTTGCTCTAGACATCAACACTGCAGCAATTAAAAGCACTCTGGAAAATGCGAAAAGATATCATGTAGAGAAAGTTATTGATGCTAGAGTTTCAGACATATTTCATGCTTTAAACAAAAATGAGAAATTTGATGTGATTACAATGAACCCTCCATTTACAGAACACAAAGTTTCAGATAATACTGAAAGAACGACATGGGATGAAAATTTACAACTCCATAGGAAATTTTTTTCTGAAGTTATTAACCATCTTAAAAAAGACGGAAGAATATATATTTGCCAGGCTAAATTTGGAGCTGTAGAGGAAATGAAAGATATGGCTAAAAATGCAGGTTTTAATATTAAACTAATTGGACAAAGTCAAGCTGACGAAGATAGAGTTTTCTATGCTTTTGAGCTAAGAAGGATCGAATCTTAAACTACTAAATTGTAAGGAGTTGTTATTAATCTGGTCTGTTCGTTAGGCATTTTTGGAATTTATCAAAAATCTAACCATTAAACTTATTTTTCTTTACTCATTTCTTCACATAATTTAGCGCAGTCTCTGCAAATCTTCGCACATTCTTTCATAAAACTTTCATCGAAACCGCTACATTCATCAGCGCATGCATTGCATACTTTGGCACATAAAGCACATTGTTCTTTGGAAAATTCAGAGTTAGTCAACATAAGCTCTGCGCTAGCTCTGCAAAGATTAGCGCAGTCTTTCATTAGGCCAATATGTTTTGGGCCCGCATGTTTTCCGCCATGATGCAAACAGTGAGTACTTGTTTCTTTGCACATCTTTTCACAATTAAAGCAAGCATCAATACAATTTCTTACTTCTTTAGCAAGTAGTTCCATATTTTAGAATTGGCAGATTTCTTAATATAACCATGTTGTATAAAAGATACATAAAAATGCAGGTGATTGATACATTTTAGTATAAACAATAGGGTGTACTTAGGGCTTGAAACTGATCTTAAAAACCCTAAAAACGACTAAAAAGGCAAATAGAAAAGTCTTTAATTACCTGTTTTTAATATAATTCATGGAATTAATTCGTGAGTTTGCGAAATTAGGCAAGGGCGACGCTGCTCTAGCTGGCGGTAAGGGAGCATCTCTAGGGGAGATGACTCAGGCAGGAATTCCTGTTCCGCCTGGTTATGTTATCCTTTCTGACGCGTTTGAGAGGTTTATAGAGGAGACAAAATTAAGCGCTGAAATAGATTCTATACTTTTACACCATGTAAATCATGAAGATATTAATACTGTTGAGAGTGCTTCTGAAAAACTTAAGGCACTTATACTACAAGCAGAAATGCCTAAGGACATAGCTGTCGAAATAATGAATAATTTCAAGAAACTAGGTGCTAAATTTGTGGCTGTTAGAAGTTCGGCTACGGCAGAAGACTCTTCTGCGGCTGCCTGGGCAGGACAACTAGACTCTTTTCTAAACACAACAGAAGATAAACTCCTCGAAAAAGTAAAGCATTGCTGGGCCTCTTTATTCACTCCTCGAGCCATATTTTATAGATTTGAGAAAGGGCTACATACTACAAAAATTTCTGTAGCTGTGGTTGTACAAAAGATGGTAAATTCTGAGAAAAGTGGGATTGCTTTCTCGGTGCACCCTGTAACTCAAGATTATAATCAGCTGATTATTGAAGGAGGCTTAGGCCTAGGAGAAGCAATTGTATCTGGAACAGTTACCCCTGATAGTTATATAATTGAAAAAGAACCCAGAAGACTAATAGAAAAGAATATATCTGAACAAGGCAAGGGGCTTTATAGAAAAGAAGGCGGTGGAAATGAATGGAAAGAGTTAGGCCAGGCCGGTAGTGAGCAAAAATTAAGTGACGAGCAAGTTATGGAACTCACAGAGATAGTCCTCGGAATAGAAAACCACTACGGCTTTCCGTGCGACATCGAGTGGGCACATGAGGGAAACAAGTTCTACATAACTCAATCTAGGCCAATCACAACACTTACAGAGAAGAAAGAAGATGCTCCTAGCGAAGGGGATGTAAAAAAAAAGATAAAGAGCTCTGGGAAAAAAGATGGGAGAGAGGCTTAAAAATACAAAAAGCGATTGATTATTCTCATTCAATCGGCAATCCTTTTCAAAAAATGTTTGGAAAAGGAATGTTTAATTGGCTCTATGTTTTAGAAGAAAGTGGCGCAAGTGCTATATATGACAAGATGGCAGAAAGGGCAATTTTTGAATCTTATTACTTAAATAAATTTGAAGATAAAGATTTTCTTAGAGTTTTTGATAATTACGATAAATATTATCAACCTCATCTTGATTTTTTGAACAATATCTCTAAACAAGATTTATCTAAATTGGAAGTTAACGAGTTCTTGAATATTTTTTACAAGTACAAAAAAAGTTTAATTGACTATTTTGTTCCTATGTGGTCAATAGTTGTTTGGGAACAGATAATTGAATTGGTTTTGTACAAAACTTTACGAAAATACTTTTCAGCCCAAGAAATAGAGAAAAAGGCTCTTATAGTATTGTCTATCACTTCAGAAAATTATTTAACAAAAGAGGAATATGACTTATTTTTGATTTCTAAAATGCCGCGTGAAGAACAAAGCAAGAAATTGAGAATACATGCAGATAAATACGGCTACATCCCGATGTATGACTACGATTACTCCCCCTATGAGATTTTATATTTCCAAAAGAGACTAAAAGAGATTGACACTAGAAAAGTTTTAGAGAAACAAAAACAAATTACTGAAAATAGGAAAAATTTAGAGGCGTTTCTTAACTTAGAAAAAATAGGCGAACTAGATAGTGCCAAGTTAAGAACGATAAATCTCCTTTTTAATCATAAGGATCAGAGAAGCCATTATCGTTCAATGGATTCTTTCCTTGGAAGAAAGATTTACAAGGAAATCGCTAGAAGGCTAAATGTTTCAGTTAGCGAGATTTTACTAATGACTGACGAGGAAATTATTGATGCCTTAAATGGAAAGATAAAACCCATCAATACTCAGTCAAGAGCAAAAAAGAATGCCTTTGTTTATTTGAATGGAAAAATAGAGATCTATACTGATTCAGAGATGGATTCTTATTTAAATGAAAATACGAAGATAAACTTAAAAAATGAAGTAAGGGGGCTAGCAGTAAGTTCTGGAATAGCCAAAGGACAAGTACGAATTATAAAAACAATTAACGAGCTATCTTCGATCCAGGATGGAGATATATTAGTTACTTCAATGACTAGGCCTGATTATGTGGCTACAATGAAAAAGTGCTCAGCTATTGTCACAGACGAGGGAGGCATGTTATGCCACGCGGCAATTGTGAGTAGAGAATTAAATATCCCTTGTATAGTTGGGACAAGAAACTCTACTTCATTATTAAAAGACGGAGATTTAATTGAAGTTAACGCAAATGAAGGGGTAGTTAAAATATTAGAAAAGTCTGAGGAAAAAGGAAAAGATCTAGTTGAGACTTATATCGAACTAAATAAAGGAAAAAAGTTATATCCAGCACTAAAAAGTTATTCTGCTTTTATGCTTGGTGCAGGGCTTAACTTAAAAAAGTATTCAGAAAAATGGTATCAAGGACATGTTACCTCAGATGTATTAATACTCATGAAAGAAGGATTCTCTCAAGTTTGGTTTCCAGAAGATTGGTTTAAATTAGCATCCCAGATAGGCCTACAGGAATATATAAAAGATAATAAGAAGTTTCAAAAAAGAGTAGATTATTTTAATGATAAAGTTGAAGAAATGAACACTCTTTATTCTAAATATACTTACACTAAGATAAAAGAGTTAAAAGAAGAAGAACTAATTAAGATTGCTGAAGAGATAAGAGATTTAACTTGGGATACAAATGCACCTACAGCATGTGTAAATGACGTTGATAAAAATCTATCTTGGGAAACTCTACAGGCAAACGGTTTTGATCTTTCTAAAAAAGAGTTCGACAAAGTATGGGAAAAAGCTAGTGAGCCTGCATTTGAATCGATAGATAAAGTGCAGCTCAAGGAATTTCTAACTTTAACGATAAATAAAAACGGCTTGGATAAAATTATTGAAGAATGCCAATACTTTCTAACCAATTATCACTCTGCAAAAAACCTTTCGGTTGTTGAAAGCAGTTTGAAAGAGCAATATGCTGAGTTTCTTAACAATCCTGAAAAGTCTAGTAAAAAGATTAAAGCTCAATCCTTGGAGATTAAGGAAATTCAAGAAAATCATGAAAAGTGGTTAAATAGTATTTCCAAAAATGAAAGATTATTAGCCGAATATTTATACACAGTTATGTTGTGGAGGGATAGAAGAAAAAGTTTTCTTAACAGAGGAATTACCATTTTGTATAGGATAGCTGAAGAAATGTTTGAAAGAGCTGGAGTTCAGAAAGATCTAATTCCTTATTACACAGTAGATGAATTAATATTGGGGCTAGAACATCTTAAAAATATTAAAAATGATTTAGATGAAAGAAAAAATGGCTTTGAGTTATTAGTTAAGTATTCTGGGGAGATTGAAAGATTAAATACTGATATTGGAGATGCAACAAAAAAGGTTAATTCTTTCTTTATGGGCTCAGATAATGAAGGAACTGATAAAAATACTATCCAAGGTCAAATAGGATCTAAAGGTATAATTAAAGGAAAAGTAAGAATTGTATTTGATGTTAATTCAGATCACGGTTTTCAAAAAAATGAAATACTTGTAACTGGCATGACACGACCGGAATTTGTCCCTTTGATGAAAAAAGCTAGTGCAATTGTGACAGATGAGGGAGGAATTACTTGTCATGCGGCTATTGTTTCAAGGGAATTAGGCATTCCATGCGTAATTGGAACAAAAATAGCAACTCAAGTACTTCATGATGGTGACCTGATAGAAGTTAACGCCAATGAAGGAGTAGTAAATATACTTGAAAAACATAAAGGCCTAGTTGATAAATTTCTTACATCGACTGGCAAAGACAAATTAGCTCTTTTCGAAGGAAGATTCCTGCCTCTCTTAATGGTTATTGAATGGTTTAATTATTACGGGTCAAACGAAGAAACAAAGAACATTTACCCCTGCCTCTACCACAGAGACAGCAAAATAGACAAGTTAAGTATCAGCCTTACTAAATACCAAAACTGTTCATCCGAGACGTTCCAAGCATACTTAGATAATAAAATAAAGATTAAAGAACTAGAAAATAAATATGAAATTGTTAAGAAATTGATAGAAAGAAGTTATGCTGATTATTACAGTAAAAAGCCAAGCAACGAAAAAGATTTGCTTAGAATATTAAATGAAACATACAAAGACCTATGTACGTTAGTCAAACTAACTCTATTCTTAGATGTTCTAGATAAAGATATTATAGTGAGTGTTCTTGAACGGAATAAAATTAATATTAATGTAAATAAAATATTCGACATTTCCCAGATTTCTAAATTTCCATCATTTGAGATAAAAAATAATGAGGTAATTATTGACACCCTTCAAAATAAGAAAGATATAGAGGCCCTGCAGCACGTATACACCAGTTATACATTTGTTCCAACAAAAGAAGATATTGAAAAGATAGTCAAGGAAATTAACTTTAAGGATTTGATAACCCATGTAAAAAAACAAAAAGACGACTTAAAAGAAAGCTCAAAAAAAGCAGAATATTTAGCTAAAGAGCTCTCCGGCATAGAAAGAAAAGTATTAGACTTTATAGACTGGTCAATATTTTTAAGAGACGACAGAAAGATAGCAATCAATAAAGTAGACGTATTGTTCTTTAATATTGCAAGAAAGCTATTCACAATGTGGAGAGTAGATAAGCACCTAGCCACGTTAGCCTTTGTTCCTGAAATACTTAAAGGTAAAGACTACATTTTAAGTCAAATAGAAAAAATCCAAAGAAGAGACAAAGAGATTACTCTTCTTTATCACGGCAATGGCTCATATGAAGAATCAATAGACCCATTAAAAGAAAATATCCAACTCCTCGACCAAAAAATATTGGAGCAAAACTTGAAGGACAAATCAGGCAGCAGGCACACATTAATTGGAGAATGTGCTTCTTCAGGTCGTGCAAAAGGCAAAGTCAAGGTCATCTTGAGTGTTAAAGAGTTCCATAAATTTAGCGAGGGCGATGTTCTGGTAGCACCAATGACTCGTCCAGAATATGTGCCATTAATGAGAAAAGCAGTGGCAATCATAACAGATGAAGGTGGAATAACATCTCACGCAGCTATAGTAAGCAGAGAACTAAGAAAACCATGTGTAATCGGAACGAGAATTGCAACAAAGAAGCTCAAAGACGGGGATTTAGTCGAAGTCAATGCCACTCATGGCAGCATAAGCATATTGAGAGAAGAAGAAAATACAAATTCTTCATTGAATACTCTATTAACTAACAGAGACTGGATATATCTAGTAAATCGTCCATATACCTTATTTGGAGCTTCTCTATATCAAGCATGGTTTGACCCGCCACAGATTCTTGAATTGTTCGGAGTTTCAATTCCAGACAATGTATATGTAGAAGAGCATCAAAATGTTGTCAGAAGATATGTTATAAAAGAACAGCAAGATAAATTTACAAGCAAAATAAGGGAAATAATCACAAAAGATAGGGAAAAAGCAAAGTCTATCTTGTTAAAAGGAATAAAGCTTAGTGGCGAAGCAAAAAGGTATTTAGAAAAGTCCCCTTTCACAGAGGTCAAATCAGCTGTTGATTTCTTAGTTGAACTTACATTACATGCAACAGTTTTCTCATATTTCTCATATCCAATAGTAAAAGAAGTTAATGATATAGAATTAATTGAATTGGCAGAAAAACTGAGGGCAACTTCATATTACCCACAAATTGTTGAAAAAATAATAAATCCTTTGGCAAAGAAAGAAGTTGGGGGAGATTTCAATTTTATGACGCTTTCTGAAATACTCAATAAAGACCAATCAAAAGCAAAGCCGAGAAAAGAAGAAAGCCAGAGTAAACGTTTTGTTTATGCAAAGGTTGACGGAACCGAATATGTGGAATATATTAACGATGTTATGGGTCTAATTGGGAAACTAGAAAATATAAAAATAGGGAACAGCATAAAGGGGCAAACTGCTTATCCTGGAAAAGTAAGTGGAAGGGTCAGGCTAGTCTTGACATCTAATCCAAATATAGAGTTTAAAGAAGGAGATATTCTTGTTGCTGTTACCACAAATCCTGCTCTAATGCCTTTAATCCGCAAATCTAGTGCAATTGTGACTGATGAAGGGGGAATTGCATGCCATGCAGCAATAATCTCCAGAGAGCTTAAAATACCCTGTG
>CAYSGT010000040.1:0-9020 GCA_964430805.1 Candidatus Woesearchaeota archaeon | reverse complement strand
ATCCAAAAGCCAGAAATAAACCGGTTCAAGACCCTCGGCAGGAGAGTCATAAGTAATAACATGCTGTTCCATAGGAGAACTTAATCCCCATAAATTTAACGCATCTGCCTTAGCTTTTTCGTAATTGTAAGAAGGTAAATCTTTAGGCTTGAGAGGCAGAGCTTCTTTTATCGCCCCCTCTTTAACATTTCCGTAGCCGTTTTTCTCAACCATCTTTCTTATGTATTTCGGAAGATCTTCTATCACTCCATCATCTGTTTCTTTTTCTCTTTGACAGTAAGTCTCAGGGCTAACCGCTGCTATGATCTTGTGAATTGTATCATCCATCGTCTTTTAATTACAAACATAACGTATTTATTTAAAGGTGTTGGGAAGGTTATTCGATAGGTAGAACCATTGCCCTCCCCATTGCCTCTTCTGCTTTGCAATCCTAAATGCGCCAGGACACGAGATTTATATAGAATAAACCTTTGTATTGTCTATGGGATTATTCTCTAAAGAGGGTGTAGATGTCATAGACTTGCCAGAGCTACATAGACGTAAACTAATTAATCTCCCAGAAAGAGAAAAATCAGAAGACCTTGGTCAAAAATTTACAAAAGACGGATTCTTTGACCTGAGCAACACTGAACAAAACATAAACTCAATAAATCAAACATCCCAAGAACAAGAAAAGCAAACAATATCTCCTCAAACTCCAAATAGTCAAGTCACTGATTTCTTAAGCGATTTCGCATCTATTGGGGCATCTAGCCCTTCCACGCAAATCCAAGAAACTCCCCCTTCAAATACCAGAGATGCAACAAACAATGAATCTGAACATATCAAAGATATCAAGTGGAGAATAGAAAACCTCGAATTTAAGCTAGAACAATTAATAGAAAGAGTTAATTCTATAAATATCACAAAACTCTGATGAGTTTTTAGCTGTTTTGGGATTACAGTAAAAATATCCTTATTTTTTCTGGAGAGAATTTTGTAAACTTCAACAATTTTCTTGTACAGTTGAATATCTCAAGCAAACTGTAACTCCAATCTGAAGACTTAAAATCGTAAGATTTTAACGGATTAGAAAATATCCATTTTCTAAGATTGCCCGATTTCAACTAGTATTTAAAAGTTCATAAATATTTATAAATAATCTTTCTTCCCTGTCTTTCATGTATTATACGCCTCAGTCTGTTAATTACTCTCCCACAGGACCAACTACAAGAATGGGTGCTACTCTAGGGACATTAATTCCAATTGGACTTGCTGCATTTGGTTGGCTATCTCTTGGTTGTTCGGCACCTAAATACACTGTAGGAGTGGAGCAGAAAAAGCCCATAGAGCACATTCTCATCGATAATCAAACAGATTCAAGAGAGTCAAATAGAAAATCAATAGAAGATGCCTTGAGATTAGTAAAATAATCCCCTAATATCAGAGCGTCTGTAATTTTACACTTGAGTTTGCATCTGGCAAACTCAGTAAAGAATCTTATCTTTTCTGAATTTACTTTGATCACAAAACTCTGAGGAGTTTTACTCCACACTAAAGACTTCAACTTGTAAAAGTTGAATGGATTAGAAAAAGATAGTTTTCTAAGTGTGGAGTTTGTTAGCTGTTTTGGGATTACAGTTGAATATCTCAAGCAAACTGTAACTCCAATCTGAAGATTGGAGATTTCAACTAGTATTAAAAATTACTATCTTGACTGACGAGCCACAGTGGCGAGGTCAAATTTACACTTTTTATTGTAAACTCAACCCATATAGTCTAATGACTATTTTCCAGAGTTAGGTTTAAATAATCCTTTACACTAAACACGTCGGAGAAAGATGATGAAAAAGCATAAGAAAACCGCTGCCCATTCCAAAACAATTGCGGATAAAAAGGTTTCCAGGCATCGACCTGCAAAAAAACATTCTAGAAAGATTATTTCTGTTAGTCAAGAGAGTCACAAGCAGGCACATATAAATGAAACAAATGCTGAAAATAAAAATTATCCAAGATTCCACGACGAAAAAGCAATTGCAATGGATTTTGCTACAAAAATTCAAAGAAAATTTGACCATTTAATCAAGGCAACAATCCTTTTTGGTTCTTATGCTGATGGAATTGCAAAACCAGGCTCTGACTTAGATATCGTGATAATCCTAGACGACGCTGCAATAAACTGGGATATGGAGCTGACGGCATGGTACAGAGAAGAGCTGGCAAAGTTAATTGCAGACCAGGAATACTCAAGAGATTTGCATATAAACACAATAAGACTTACAACTTGGTGGAGAGATTTGATTCATGGAGACCCCATTGTATTAAACATAATCAGGCAAGGACAGGTTTTGATAGATATAGGAGGATTTTTTAGTCCAATCAAAGCATTAATGACTCAGGGAAAAATACACTCAACCCCTGAAGCTGTTTACGCAGCCTTGCAGAGATCTCCGCAGCATTTACTAAGAAGCAAGATGTCGATGCTTGCTTCAATAGAAGGAGTTTATTGGTGCATGGTAGAAGCAGCTCAGTCAGCGCTAATAACCCTAGGAAAGCTGCCCCCTTCTCCAGAGCACATAACTAAAATGCTTCATGAAAACTTTGTAGAAACAGGCGTGCTAAAATCCGAATTTGTAAAATGGTATCACAATATCTATGTACTGCATAAAGAGATATCTCATGGAGAAGCAAAGTATGTTAGAGCTCAGGAAATAGAAGACTGGCAGAACAAAGCAGAGATATTTATGAAAAAAATGGTGGATTTAATAGATAAATTAATAGACGCAAGACGAAATCAAGGTCAAAAATAAAAAATCACAAAACTCTGATGAGTTTGTTAGCTGTTTTGTGATTACAGTTGATAATCGGAAAGATTCTAACTCCAATATAAATATTGTCCGATTTCAACGAGTATTAACAAAAAATCTAATTATGCAGCTGCGCGAGTCTCTGAACTTTTAGCCTTAGGTTTCTTTCCTTTCAAAGCAGTGATTGTACGACCAAGCACAAGAGCTTCTTCAGCCTTGTATTTATCTTCAATCTTTGCAAATCTTTCCTCAATATAGCCTCTTGCTTGAGTCATACTTAAGCCTTCTATGAAAGACTTAACTTTCTTCTTAGCAGCATTCATCGCGTCTGAAGCAGCAGCATTACGGTCGGTATTATATGCCCATATCATTGCATCAACCATTGCTTCAGTAACATCTTCGTCTTCAGCAAATTTTTCAGCTTCAGATTTAATATAACTTTCAATACCTCTTTGTATGCCTTCTTCATCTTTTTGTCCAATAGCATTAATAAACTGCTGAGCAGCATAAGCTCCCTCGTAAGCCTTATGAAATACCTGATTAGCACCACTATATCTAGAAGGGTCTATTGAAAGAAGGTAAACTGCTAAATCCTTAGGCTCTCTAAATGACCCAACAGCTTCATCAAGGTCTTCTAAAACTCTTGAAACTAAAGTAAGCTGGTACTTAGCCGCATGTTTTTCAGCGAAAGCTCTTTTACGCCCAGGGTTCATGTCAGGAGCTTGTCTGAGCAAATTGGCGAACGCAGGGTGTTTTTCCCTCCCGCTAGCTTTAATTAAAGGAGTAACAACGTCGTATGAAGATGGATCCTCGTTAAATCTAGCAAGTTCAGCCTGGCTGGTCTCTACTCTTTTACCCCATTTCAAAATCTTTTCTAAACTCATAAATCTTGTACCCCTTAAGGGTATTTAAAGCTTTTGGTTTGTATACACTCTTCAGTAACAACTGCCTAAATAAAGAATTTGCATTTGTTTTTATTAACTTAATAGTAGTCATAATAGAAAGATTTATAAACGCGTGGTTTACAAGAGAATCATGGTAAATCAAAGTAAATCTACTGACCCTCGTATGTGGGAAAAATGGAGAGCTTCTGGAGCAGTTGGAACTATGGACGATGCTTATAGAAACATTGGAAAGCAATCAAAAGCTAGAGTATTAGTTTTTGGAAAAAAATTTTCAAATATGCCATGGGACATGATAAGATTTGGACAAGCGCTTAGAGAAACACTTGGAGATTCTGTCAGCCAAGTTAACTTACATGGCGAAGGTGCATATTCCATGAGAGCTGACGAATTAGCTGAATGGGCAGTGATAGGACAGGGAAGAAGCCCATTGTTTGATGAAACTGCAGGTGGATGTGATATTTATGTGGGAATTAAAACCCCTGAAAAATATCTCGGTAGAAATGTGAGTGCAAAAGATGGTTTAGATGTAAATGTGATGGGTGAAAGAGGTTTAAAACTTGCTGAAAGAGCAGGAATTCCAAGATTAATGTTAGACTTTTATGATCACAAGAAAATTTGCGATTTTGTTCAAGAACAAACAAGATAATCTATCCATCAAAGCCAAAATATTTTTTAATCCCTATTCATTTCTTTAAAGAAATGGAAACATTATTAAAACTAACTCTTAATTTATTCAGCTTCTTGCGACTGCATGAACGCCTGTAAAGGACTGCCTCCTTGCTCGGATTGCTGGAGTGCAGGATTATTTGCAACTTCTACACTTATGATTGCATTAAAAATAACTTCTTCTTGCGCCTCATAACTAATCCCTGCACTAGGAATCTCCCTAGATAATTCTAGCACTTGAGCCTCCGCTTTCTTAGGAGCGAAATCTTCAGAGCTGACAGAGATAGAATCATTTAAGGAAGGAACATCACTTATGGAACCCTTACCAGGATTATAGTCCTCTTCTTTTCCCCATCCTTCTATATTTTTCATTATATTTTGCGAGTGAGCTGCATTAGCATCACGTTCGCTTACTTGCAGCATAGGCCTTATTGTTGGGTAAACCATTCCACCGCCATGAGAAATATGGCTTTCTATCTCATGAGGGCTGCTTGAACCAACTCGCTTAATTTTAACCATGGTCCGATTAACGTCTTGCCTAACATTGGCATCTACGATGACTTTCTTGCTCTCTATTTCATTAACAATCAACGAAACTGCATGAGCTGCATCAGCATTAACCGAGATGCTATCAATTCCCTCCTGCAGTAAAAATTTAACCATTTCAGGCTTGCTGCCAGCCTGCCCGCATATAGATGTCTCAACGCCATATTTCCTGCATCTCCTTATAACATAAGATATAGAGTTAAGGACAGCAGGATGCAATTCATTATAAAGATTCTGGACATCCTCATTATTTCTATCAATTGCTAAAGTATACTGCGTCAGATCATTAGTTCCGAAGCTTACAAAACTAATTCCTTCTTCGCAAAGATCATTGATTATCTGAACGGCAGCAGGCGTCTCAACCATTATTCCAATTTTTACATTCGAAGGAAATCCAATTTTAGCTGCAATCTTTTTAGCAGCGCGCACTTCTTCTACAGAAATAACCTGAGGAAACATTATACCAAATATTTTATTTCCATATTCATCCGCTAGTTCTTTTATGGCAGTAAATTCAGCAATAAGCAAATCTTCATTTTTGAGGCTAAATCTTATTCCATGGTCTCCAAGCATAGGATTCATCTCGCTAATTTGAGGCGCGCCCTCTAAATTTCGATATTCATCACTTCTAATATCGCTAGTTCTAATCCATATTTCATTAAATGGTTTAGCAACCTTTCGCAGACCTTCATATAAGATTGAAACATATTCTCCTGTTTTATTTTTCTTTGCAAACCAAACAGGATGTTTTCCGCTAGTCGCAATGAGAGTCTCTAGCCTTACGAGTCCAACCCCAGTTGCTCCAGATAAAGCAGCTCGAGCAACGTAATCAGGCAAGTCAACAATAACCTTAATCCTAGTCTTTTTAGTGGGAACTATTGGTTTAATTTCTACTTTCTTCTCAATTGTTCTTCCATCAAAAACTCTGCCCGTAAATCCATCAACCGTAACTAATTGCCCATCCTTGAGCTTCTCAGTAGCATTATGGGTGCCCACGATAGCAGGTATACCCATTTCACGAGAAACGATAGCTGCATGAGAAGTAGAACCTCCTTCATCGGTGATTATTGCAACAGATTTTGCCATCGCTACCACCATATCCGGATTAGTCATCTTAGTAACCAAAACATTTCCCTTGTTTATCTTTGATAGTTCTGTAAGAGATTGAATAATTTTTACAGTTCCGCAAGCAACTCCCGGAGATGCAGCTAGCCCTGAAAACAGTACATTTCCTTCTATCTCTTGCACGTGATCATAAGACTTAGTGGTTATTGGTCGAGATTGCACTATAAAAACACCATCTTTATCAATCGCAAATTCAATATCTTGCGCTTTCCCGTAATGCTCTTCTAACTGCAGGCCGTACTGACCTAAAACTTTTAATTCGTGGGGCGTAAGTACCTCCCTATTGCTTATCTCATGGCTGAGTTTAACTTCCTCTGTTTTACCTGAAGAGCTTCTGGTCAATGCGATCTTTTTATCAGAAATTTTATGTTCAACTAAGTCTAAGTTTTTATTTAATACATAATGGTCCGGTGAAATCATTCCGGAAACAATTCCCTCTCCTAAACCAAAAACAGCTTCAATAACAACATTCCCGTCGTTTTTCAAAGGATTTTTAGTAAACATTACTCCTGATTTCTGAGAGTCAATCATCTTCTGCACAACAACTGCCAAATAACCTTTCTCGCTGGCAAATCCTTTTTTATTTCTATAATATATCGCGCGAGCGGTAAATAAAGATGCAAAACACTGTTTCACATGAAGAATAAGAGAATCAGCGCCCTTTACATTCAAAAAACTCTCCTGCTGTCCTGCAAAACTGGCATCAGCCAAATCCTCCATCGTAGCACTAGAACGTACAGCCACAAAAGGAGGCTCATGAGAATTCTTTAGTATTGCGAGAGCTCCGTGACTTGCACCCTGGAATTTGCCTTTACTAACGTCAAGCATTTCGTAAGACTCCACAATTTCATTTCTCATCTCAACAGGCATAGAAGCGTCTTCAATCAAGCCCCTAATTTTCTTAGCCATGCCCTCAAGCTGATGAGTATCCTCTACATCAATTGAATTCAAAATGTTAAATATTTGTTGCCGCAGTCCAGACTTTTCGATAAAATAGTCATAAGCCTGGGCAGTAACAATAAAGCCTGGAGGAACAGGAAATTTATTGTTGTACATCTCAGCAAGGCTTGCGCCTTTGCCTCCTGCAATATTGATGTCCTTATTAGTCAGCTCAGAAAACCATCTAACAAATCCGTGTGCATCACCCATAAAGATAGAAAACACAATCAGTTAATAAACATTATGGGAAAATCACAAAACTCTGTGGAGTTTGCTAGGGTTTTGTGAGAACAGTTGATAATCTACAAGATTCTAACTCCAATATAAATACTGAAGATTTCAACTAGTATTAAGCAGATTTCTTGTGATGCCTTCTGTCCTCAATAACATCTCCTAAATCATCTCCTTCATGAAGTTGTCTTGTGTAAGCTTTCAATTCCCGCCTATTCGGAAGTCTTCCGTGTGTTTCCATAAAATATCTTCTGGCAGCATAATGAGCCTGGGCGTTGTGCGCTCTTAATCCTCTTTGACTCCTAAATCGATCAGGTCCAAACTCCTCGGTATCTTCTTCATGTTTACTATATTGAGTTAAGCGAAATTTAAGAATCAAAATACCAATGATTAAAATTAGAATGCCTATAATAGAGCTGTCCTTAGGATCAACATCCTCAAATATAGTGAGGCCAGTTATACCTGTTCCACTAAGCAATAAAATGATTCCGAAAGCAATGAACAGCCAGCCAAAGATTTTTGATATCAATTTCATAAAAATATAATCAAACAGGCAATTATATAGTTTATTGATGCAACTTCCCTTCCACAAATTCCTTAATTCTTTCCTTAATTTTATCTAAATCTTTAGCTAAAAATGATCCTCCAGCCGCATTAGGATGCCCTGCCCCCATTGCACCGTCAATGCCATTCACAGCATATTGAAACATTTCACTCATAAAATAAGGCAGTTTATCGGCGTTATTTCTAGCAGACATCTTTAGCATATTCGTTTTACTTATTTCAGAGAAAGCTACAATGGTTGAGCCTCTATGCCTCACAGATAAAATAGTGGACATTTTTGAACCAAGATAAAACTTTGACTTAAAGAAGTAGAAATACAACCCTCCATCAAAATGTTTTTCGGCATTTTCTTCAAAATCTCTTAAACATCTTTCCATCTCGCTGCTGACCTCCTCATGAATTTGGTCAATTCTGCCAAAATCCTCATTAATAACGGCCTCATATACCTTAAGTGAGTCTTTTGAATAATAAATAACAAGGGAACCCAGCTTATTAACTGTCTTAAATATAGAAGACTTTTCAGGATCATTAGGATTAAAGTCTGGATAATGCCCTTGTATAAACTTCAGATTATCCGCATTTTTATATGAAAATTCAGCAATTGCACTAACGCAAGCTAACCAGCTCCATTTTTCATAATCAATAATTCCCTCGCCAAATTTATAAATAACTAAAGCGGTGCAATTCTCACTGGACGTTTTGATCACTTTATTATCAATCTTTAGTTTAGGATTAGTAAGATGATGGTCAATAAAACAAACATCAAACTTTAATTTCAAATCCTCAAACTCATCAAACATGTCAATATCAGCATTTAAATCCAAAATGAAAACTTTCTTTATTCCCTCATTATAAAATAAGCTTTCAAGCCCGGAAAGTGCTCCAAAGCCATACGCCAAGAAGGAGATATGTGTCTTAACAGAGGAATATTTTTTATTTAATATTTCAGTTAAAAAAACAACAGACGCAACACCATCAATACAATTAGCATGAGCTATAATCCCAATATTTTTCTCATCTTTAATGCTATCTAGAAAAGAAAAGAAATTAGCTTTATGCTTATCAAAGTCCTGCATCTTCAAACACAATGAAAGGAATATATAAATATTTCAGACTGCAATCCAGTCCATTTAAGTTTATGTGTATCCAGATTAATGGACGTGTCTATTAAACATTATAACCCTATTCAATCAGACAGAAACAGCAACAGGCACAGGCACTTTAGCCTCTACTTTTTCAAAAGAAATTCTAGTCTTGC
>CAYSGT010000039.1:0-9184 GCA_964430805.1 Candidatus Woesearchaeota archaeon | reverse complement strand
TTGCAACAAACTCTCCCTGTTTTATATTATCTGAAATAGAAAAAGATTACTAAATCCCTTGAGAAAACGCTCCAGCTTGAAAGCTGGAGATATCTTCTAAATTATAAACTTTCCTGTTCCCACTAAGTAGTTAATACAGTGCAAACATTTAAAAACCCTAAATATATTGATTTATTATGATTACAAGAAAAGCATTGATGGTCACAAGGCATGGCATTGCAGAGCCTCGTGCAGGTGAATCAAGAGAAGATCCTTCTTTAACAGATAAAAGTATATCCAATATGTATCTTCAAGCTCAAAATACCTTGCGCGAAGCACTCCTAGGGACTACTTATGAAGGAGTATTTCTTGTACACAGCGGTAAAAAGAGAACCATTGGCACAGCTTTGACTAGGGCAACAGGCGTACTTGGTTATCAACCTGCTCCATCAAGAATTGAAGACCTAGATCAATTACCGGATATCCTTAGAGCAAATATGTCTGTAGAACCAATGCTTGGTTTCGGAGACTTAGTAATGGATGAAGTAGCATATGGTAAAGATGGTCACGATACTTACATGGCTAATTGGACTCGCGATCCTAATTCAGGTTTATACGGAGCAACTCCTGTAACTCCATTTAATAATGTGGTCCGTACAAGAACTAAACCTCTTTTCGATTCATTAAATCAACTTGCTAGACCAGATAGCAATCTTCGTCTTGGAGTATTAGCAAGTCACGGGGGAATTGTAGAAGCAACGATGGTTGCAGGAGTTAATTCAGGAAGTAGAAGACAGGTAACAAACTTGGGAGAAGTAGGCGGAATTGTTTCTAAAGAAGGCTTTGGGACTTTCCACGTAGACGTGCGTCCATCGGGAAAGATCGAAGTTAATTTTGTGCGTGATGGAAGAGCACATCCAGTTGATATGTATAGTCTATTTGTTGCTGCAGGCTACGGCTTATAATTATTTCATTTTTCTTTTTTTAACTAATTCACATTACTTAATATTCTTCCCATCTCAATATAGTAACTACTACAAAGTTACTACAATAGAAAGATTTAAATAGTCTTATTTTATGGATTTAGTATGAGTACAATAAGAAAAGTAATCACAATAGCAAGACACGGTTCTACGCCTCTCGATGAGCGTGGATTTAGTATGGACTCTTTAGTCGATAAATCTGTACAAACAATGTATGCACAAAGCAGAGGCTTTGAAGCAGAGATTGGAGCAGGTTACAAACCAGCTGACATTCTTGCATTGCATAGCGATAAAAGGAGAACTTGGGCAACTGCAGCTACAAGAGTAGCAGGCATAAGAGGCATTACTCCAGAACCTAAAACTCAAGCAGATTTAGAAGGACTCCAATACGACGGAGTATCATTTGTTCAAGACGCAAGACTGGGTTATTTGGATTTAAAGTCAAATGAGCCAGAACTTAATAGAATTGGTCTCCCAGCTTATCTTGCATGGCAAATAAAGAATAGGTGCTTTGCATATATGAACGGCGTACCAATTACATCATTCCAAGAAATGTATGATGGAAGAAAAGGAATTCTTGCACATGCTCTTAGAGAACTGGACTTGCCAAATCGTAACTTGGTAATTGCCTCAACTCACGCATTTCTATCAGATACAATAGCAATGGCTGCTGCTGACTCTGCCAGAAAACCTTTTGATTATGTAGACTCTGATGGCATTGGAGGCCAATTCGGAAAAGAAGATGTCATGCATTTAGTTGTAGACACTAACGACGCTTCAGGCTCTGTATCTCAAGCAAAACTTGTAAGAAAAGGTCAGACTTTCCCAGTAGATATTGCTAGAATTAGAGCGTATAAGTAGTTAATTTCTTTTTCTTTTTTTAACTTGTTTATTCAACAATTTCCATAAACTGTCTAATACTTCTTTAGGCACACTTATTAACTTTTTATTGCTTAGACGCTCAAGTTTTTCTCCTAAAGTTAATATTGTAGCTTCATTGCCAAGCCTCACTTGTTCTTCAGCTTCTTTAATAATAATATCCCAGTTAACTTTAACGTTATTTAAAATCAATACTATATCATCATCGTCCTTACTTCTAGAAGTAACTGATTTCATGATTAAAACATCCAGAGCATCAGCAGGCTTAATAATTAAGTTCCCAAACTCATGTGTCTGTTTAGCTCTTTCCTTCATTCCATCTGAAAAATTTGAAGTAATTATCTTTCTAGTAAACATATCAAAACGGCAATTATCAAATTCAAGCATCAAAGGAGTGTTTTCTTTCTCTCCATATACTAAAGTTACATCAGACCCTTTAGCTCCTAATTTTAATAAAGCATCAAAAAAATCTTGCCTATCGCTTTTTTCATCAAAGACAAGATCAACATCTAATGTAGAGTTCTTAATTCCGTGAAGCATTAAAGCTGTTCCACCTATAGCATAAACATGCATTTTCTTATTTAATGCTCTTCCTATCACTATGAATTTATCTTCTTGTTCACGTATATCTATCATTTATGTACTCTCCTAGATCAGCTAGATTTAGAGGAATATAAACTTTCCATTTTTTCTCAATGTCTTTAAAATGCAGAGACTCAAAGCCCTCAATAATATATCTGAATTTATCGGTTTTTTTGGGTGTTGCCAGAGTTTTGAACCTCTTAGGCATCTTTCTTATTTTTGGGACGATTTTTCTTGAAACCTCATATAGCGCACATACTTCCCTAACTAAATTTTCTTTTTTGGCCAAGTGATACAATTCGCTCCAATTAGTTATTTTTCTAAACAAAAAAATGGATGCAATAATATGACGAACAGTTTTTTGTTTTATGGCATAAATAAGTGCTTCTTCATAAGACAGCTCTCTGCCATACACATAATAAGCATTCTCTGGCTGGGTGAGAGAATAAGCAGGGGATGGAGAAGCAGAATTTATCTTTTGTGTGTAACTAATCCCTTTTTGTCTGTTGTGTACTGAAATATAATATAATCTTTTCTTCTCCGCACCATAACTTGTTCTAACATAATCAAGCTTTCTTAATATATGAATAAGATAAATCGCTCTAGGCCTACTTATTTTGAGTCTTTCCATTAGTGTTCCAACAGTATTATATCCTTGCAAGGTCTCTGCCATTTTATCATATTTGTCTGTCTGAGCAATCATAGCTTAAATGTATGCGAACTAATATATAAACCTTCCCATAAAATAGGCAAAAAGTTAAATCTAAAGCCTATAATATATAAACAAACTAAGAAAAGCTAGCAAATCTGACTATTTCTTGAGTATCTTTACAATGCCCGCATTTGCATCAACTTCGACTAAATCATCATCTTTCAAATACTGCGTTATATGGTTTATCCCAACTAGGCAAGGAATTCCAAACTCGCGCGAAATCACAGATACATGAGCAGTTAACCCGCCTTCCTCAGCGACAATAGCACTTACTTTTTTTAAGATAGGAACATAATCAGGGCTTGTATTTAGAACAACAAGAACATCTCCTTGCTTTACTTTATGAAAATCTTCGTGCCCTTTAACAACGGCTACTCTGCCCGTCACTTTTCCACTGCATGCAATCCTTCCCTTAAACTCTTTGGCAACAGAGGCTTTTACTTTAAGATAAGTCTCTTCAAACTCATCAGCCTCACGGCCTTTAAAGAGATGCATCTCACCAAATCCATGGAAAAGAACACTATGAGTAGTGCGTTCTTCAAATAATTTCTTGTCAACTCTCTTCCCATCTAGTAGTTCTAGTATCTCTTTAGGTGCAAGATCTTTTATGTAACTCTTAGAAAGTTGAGTCCTCTTCTCTAACTCCTCAAAGAAAGGTTCAGCAAAATACTCAAGTTCATTAATTGACGACTTAAAGTAATCTTTTATATAAGCAGAACGAGAAGCAATATCGGAGATTATTCTATCTTCTTTAGGCAATTTCGCAACATAGTCTGCTCTTTGTTTTATATCGGTTTTTATTTTAGTTTGTATTGCACTGAGAGTCTTTAGTGCACCTTCTTTAACAAAATGATCTAATTTTTCAGAATAATAAGAGATTGTTTTAGGCTTCTCATCATGGTAACCAATAACAGACCAAGCGTAAGTATCGTGTATCTTCTTGAGTTCAGCTTCTTTCTTATCTTCCTTAATCTCTCCATTCTCAATTTTCACAGCAAGCCTTAGTAGACTAATCTCTTCCTCGAGCCCAAAACTTGGTTTAGTCATGATAGAACTGATACGTAGCACTTCATCTGCCCTCTCTTTGTATTTGTCTCTAACAACCGCAAGTAGTGCTCTATCTGCTCTACGAATGTTTCCAGCAGCGATAAGTAGGTATTGAAGGTGATCAAAGTAATGTTTTAACTTTTTGTTCAAGTCAATATCAGATATACTTTTCAAATCAACACCCTCCAGTTCAGAAATTCCTCTTTCTTTCATAATTGTGATATAATCTTCTATTTTTTGTAATAGTTTATCATCGCCCAAGATTTTATCCAAGAATTCAGTAAAGACTTTAGAGCTCGTCACAATAAAAAACCATTTAACATTGTGGTTTTTGAAATCTGCTGCAAGTACTAGTTTAGGATTTGGCCACTCGGTAGGCCAATCTTTGCAATAGACTCCATAAGTACCAATAAGTAAGTGGTGAATATGATACCATATGGTTCGTCCGGCTTCGGGACTGAATTCGTAACCTTCTAGTTCTTTTTTTAAGTCAACCATGTTTCTTTAGTATCTTTACAATACCTGTATTTGCATCTACTTCCACAAAATAACCTGTTTTTAACAGTTTGGTTGCTATTTTTGTTCCAATTATGCAAGGTTTATTGAATTCCCTGCTCATGATTGCTGCGTGGGACAATAGTCCGCCTTCATCTGTGATTATAGCAGCAGAACGCCTCATTGCAGGCACATAGTCAGGGTTAGTCATTGGACAGACCAGAATTTCTCCCTCTTCTAATTTATGTGCCTCAGAAGGTCGTAGAGCTACTCTAACATTGCCGAGAGCTTTGCCTCTACAAGCAATCTGCCCCTTAAGTTCCATTATAGAATTATTTATTTTATTTAATTCCTCATCAATCAATAAACTCAATTCATGTCCTTCTTCTCCAAAAGCTACGTATTGCTGACCTGCAAGCATCATCATTGTAAAGCCTTTCTTCCTTTTCTCTAGTTCTTCGTGACCAACAGATTTTCCATTCTTAAGAGAGTTAAAGATCTCTTTGGATAAGAAATACTTTGTATCTTCAAAAGCAATTCCCATTCTTTGAGCTACAAGCTGTAAAAGTGTAAGGTATTTAGAAGTAGACATATAAGCCTCTTCTACACCCGCGGTTAATCCATAAGCAAGCCCACGAGCATCTTCTATGTCATCAATTAATACTTTATCATTTTTGACAATATCAAGAATGCGCTCGGCAACTAGCTCTTTTTTCTTGTTCTCTTTATTTTGATGTATAAAAGTCTCATTAAAATTCTCTTTACGAGCGCGCCCAACTCTTTCCATAAGCTGAGCATGACTCATTGGAAAGACAGGCGTAAGTATGAATGTGGTAAGCCAATCGTATTTCTTTAAGTATTCCAGAGATTTTTTATTGAAGGCTTCTTTATCTTCAAAAATAGAAACTAATTCATACATATCTTCTTGTTCCAGTTGAAAAGCTGTTTTTTTGGTTGGAAAAACAACAGAGAGAAGAGCTTCTTCAAAATCAGTTATTTTTTCAATCTGGGTGCGATATTTCTCCAGACCTTCTTTGACTTTGTTTGTAAGTATATCTTCTTTTGCTAAAAACCAAGGATACCAAAACCACGGGATAACTTTAAGAAATCCTTCATCTAGTCTTAGCCAATAATTTGCAAGTTCTTCATTAGTTATATTCACACTATCTTTTAGTTTATTCATATCTTTATCAGCTTGACAATTAAACTCTCTTGGCAGTTCTACTGTATTCTTAATTAACTGCTTCAAAAACTTCTTGTCACTTGCTTTATTTTTTAATTCGTCAAAGTAAAAATCAGATTCTTTAGTAAATTTATTTAGTTTGTTTGAATGTGTAAATAGATAGTTATAGCTTTTTTCTTCTCCGGTAATGTTTTTTACAAAGTATTTATTGACCGCGCGACAGAAGAAGTCAGAAAGTAAGACTGGTTGTTCTCCTCTTTGTTGCCCTTCAAATTCCCAATCTTTGATACAAATATCTTCTTTCTTTAAATCTTTGACTTCATAGTCCATGTTATTTGATTATCCTTACTATGCCGTTATTTGCATCAATTTCAACCAAATGCCCTGTTTTTAAGACTTTTGTAGCCAACTTAGTACCTATAATTGAAGGTTTCTTGAGCTCTCTGGCAATAATTGAAGCATGGGAAGTCATGCCCCCTTCATCCGTAATTATTCCTGCACATTTTTTTATGGCAGGCATTAATGTTGGATTAGTAGATGGAGAAACAAGTATTTCGCCATTTTCAAAGTCAGCACAATCTTGAGTTTCATAAATTATTCTAACTCTCCCCCTGATTACTCCTGGATATGCTGTAGTTCCTTTAATAATTGAACTATTTTCAAGAGAGACTTCTTTCAAAATTGGTATCTTTTCTTCAATTGAGTTATTATAAAAAAACTCTATTTTTTTATTTATTGGATCGAACCAATATATGCAATATTGCTTTCTCTTTTCAAGAGTTTCTTTCTTTGGAATAAAAGTCCATTTAATGGCCTCTTTAAGTTCCCAAGGTGTAAGTAAGTAAAGTAATTCCATATCTAAATTATATTTGTTTGATAACGCAATCCTATATTTTTGAAGTATTTTCTTTTCAAAATCAGGATATAATGATTCTGCTCTAAATGGCTCGTATAAATTAATAATTTCTTTATAATTTTCTCTTTCCTTTGGAATCATTGTTTCAAAAGCTCCAAGAACCGCCCAAGGAATAGTTGCCCCATAAAGGAGAATATCGCAGTACAAACAGTATTCTTTTTCATAATTATCTATATCAACATTATTGTCTGAAGAATAGTTTTTAATATATTCTTTAGCAATATCGTTTGATTTCTTTGCTTGTTTAGCAAATTCAAAGAGTCTCTTATCTTTATTTTTTATCAGTTGCGAGAAATAGTTGTAGAGTTCAGAATGTTCTTGGACTCCTCTATATGTGCTCCACATACCATTGCTATACTTAAATAGATAATTTCGCAGTTCAAAACCGCATACATTTTTGAATTTGTTAGTCTCAACATCAGTAAATGCTAAACCTACAAAAAAGAGGTTCTTTCTTTCCATAACTTTAAACCACTTGATGCTGGCAGGGTCAAAAACTGTTTTATCTTTATCCATGTTTTTTCACAATCTTTATGACTCCTGTGTCTGTATTTACCTCAATTTCATCTCCATCTTTCAAAATCTTACTAGCTCCACCTGTTTCTACAATGCACGCAATATTTAGTTCGCGTGCAGTGATTGCAGAGTGAGACAGCATCCCTCCGATGTCCGTAATAACTGCACTGGCTTTCCTAAGGGCAGGCATCATTTCAGGGTCAGTTGTCTCTGTTACCAAGATTTCACCTTTTTGCATATCATTCATTTTTTGATGCATTGCTTTGAGGTTCCCATAATCTCTGCTAATTACTCTTACTTTTGCCCTAACGTTTTTTCCAGTAGAATGAGCAGTCTTTCCTTTAATTATGCTTACAACAGTTTGGTCTTGCTTATCAAATGCAATGACAAGATTTTCTGCTTCTTGACCTGTTTTCATAGTTTGGCCTTTCTCAGTTTTATGGTACCAATAAGCTTTTCTTCTAGCACTGAGCTGTTCATTATCCACTATTTTATCATCAAATAAAGCTAGGACCTCTTTTTCAGTATACCACTCAATATCCTTTAGAGGTAAATTAAATTTCTGAGCCAGCTTATTAATCAAGGTATACAAATAGCTATTTTCTCCAAAGAAAGCAATATCAAGTTCATCCCTTAATTTGTTCTTAAGATCTTCAACCAATTTGATATTTTCTTTAATCTTTTGGTCATTTTCTGCTTTTTTGTAAGCTGTGTCCCAATAAGCAAAATCGAAATAAATGTAATCTTTACACATTTGCCCCAAAATATTTAGTATATGCTTTGTCTCTTCTAGAGTTATATCCCCTTTCTTTCTAAATAAGTCATTTTCTTTTTTTACAATTTCTAGTGCTCTACGAATATTTTCAGCAGCTGCTTTTGTCTCTTTTACGGTTGCTTTTTCTCCTAGAGTATTAAGCTTTTTCATCATTTCTTTTGATAAGAACACTCTTTTTACCCCGTTTTTATAAAAAGATACAGATTCTCCTTTGGGCATATAGTAATTCACAACTATGTCTTCAAATAGAAGAGTTGTTCCTTGAGATTCAAAGCTTAAGACATAATCTTCTTTGTTTGGTGTTTCTTCTTCAACAATAGAAAGATAAATCTTCTTAGCGGCATTTCCTGCATAGTAAGTAGTAGTATTGTCTTTAACTAAACATGCAAAAGCAAGATTTCTATTTTCTAATTCCTTTTCATCTACTTTTTTACATTCAAATAAATCAAGTATCTCATTCTGAGTATAATCTAATAATTTTTCATTATCTACATTGAATTTTTTAGATAATTTGTTAATTAATATATCCAAATAGGAGTCTTTTCCAAAGAATATGTTATTTAATATTTCTCTAATATTATTCTTTATTTCTCCAATTTTATTGAGATTCTCAATTATTAGCCTATTATTTTCCTTTGTACCCAAAGCAAATGCCTTATCTGTATGTTCAAAACCTGTTTTGCTATAGGCTGTGTGGAATCTAAGCGCATAATCAAAGAATTCTTTTATAATTAGTTTAGTAATTTCTTTTTCTTTAGTTATCTTTTTAGAACAATATTGCTTAAGATTTTCGCAAGTAGAATTTAACTCTTTAAAGTATTTTTCAGACTGTTCTTTATTTCCATATAAGCTAATGCCTTCATTGCCCGCAAGCTCAAACTTTTCTAGCCTTAGATACTGGAAATATTTACTATTATGTATGCATATTAAAGGATCGTATTGTTTATACATATCTATGACCATATCGGTATATAAAATACTCACTCCAGAAGCTGAGAATGTCATTACATAATCTTCTTTTTTAGGATGGTTTTCCATCTTATTTTAGTATTCTTACAGTTCCTTTAGTTGCATTTACTTTACCAGAATTGTGCAATTTTAACCGACGTTTTAGTTT
>CAYSGT010000038.1:6351-9324 GCA_964430805.1 Candidatus Woesearchaeota archaeon | reverse complement strand
ATTAGAAGATAGAAGTTTTATACTTTTTATGTTAAATTCTGTCTTTGGAATCTTGAGGTTTTTTATGTATTCTAGCGCATATTTTATGTCTTTTACATATTTTACTCTGGCTATAGTTAGATGAGACACGAATCTTTCTTCTAATTCGAATAATGGCTCTAATTGCTTGTCGATTAGCATTTGTATTTTTGTTAGATTGCCTTCTATTTTGACCCAAATTATCTTTGGTTGATTATTATATGTGAAGGCTCCTATTTTTCCTAGTTTTGCTTTTATTTCTGGAAATTCAACATTTTTTAATCTTTCATCAATTTTTTCTATTTCTTGTTGAGTTATTTCGCCGAAAAATTTTAGAGTTACATGTAAATTTTCAGGTTCTATTGTTTTGCCTGTGAACTTGAGCTTATTTGCCAAGAGGTCCTGCACCTTTGTTATTTCTTTTACTGCTTTGTCTGAGATTTCTACTGCAAGAAACGTCCTTATTTTTTCTTCGATCATTTTGATTACTTAGGGCAGACGATTGAGGTGCTATAGTTTTTTATTAATTCTTTTGCTATTGCTTTTACTTCTCCTAGCTTTACTTCTCCTATTTTTTGGTCATATTTGTAATAATCTTCTGCTTTTCCTGTTGATATTTCTTCGAAGATAAGGTTATTCATAGCGTTAATGCTTTCTTCTGTTGCAACTCTTCTTTTGCCCGTTAAGCGCTGTTTTGAATCCAGCAGCTCTTTTTCAGTCATTTTTTCTACATCTTTAAAACCTTGAATTATCATTGACTTTACTTTTTCCAATGCTTCTTTTGTTGTACCCACATAAATGCTATAATAGCTGTAGTTCTTTTCTCTTTCTATGCTTCCCCTTACCGTATAGGCTAAACCATGCTTTTCTCTTATCTCTAGAAATAACTTTGAGGACATGCCTCCCGCTAAATAAGCGTTTAAGACTTCTAGTGCTTTTTGTTTTTTATCTTCTTGCGGAGCATGCATACCTATAACAAATTGGGCTTGATCTATTCCAACTCTCTCTTCTTTAACGTTTTGGTTCTTTTTTTTGATTGGAATAGGAGAATAATTTTTATTTGAAGGTTTGAAATCTTTTTCTAGTCTATCGCATATTTTTTTTATGTCTGCCTCTCCTACTACCGTGACTATAAAATTTTCTGGGGAGTAGTTTTCCTTAAAGATGTTTATTATTTTATCTCTTGTAAGAGCGTTTACTGTTTGAGCAGAACCAGTTATCCCTTCTCCGAATGGACTTTCGTATAAAGCTGATTCTAGCAATTCATAAGCTCTTCTCTCAGGGTCATCGTGGTACATCTTTATTTCTTCTATCACCACCTTCTTTTCTTTTTCTAGTTTCTCTGGGTCAAATGTAGGATTTTTTAAGATATCATGAATTATTTCTATGCCTGCGTTTATGTGCTCCGATGGCAACTTGAAAAAATAAGTTGTAACTTCCTGTGCAGTGAACGCATTTAGAACTCCCCCTTTTTTTTCTATTTCTCCAGAAATCTCTTCGTGAGTTCTTGTTTTTGTACCTGTGAATAGGAGGTGCTCAAATAAATGGGCCACCCCTTTGATGCTCGAAGTTTCATATGCTCCTCCAAAGGGGTTTGAAATGCTGTAGCAGACTAATGGCAGGTCTCTTTTTTCAAAAAGAACAGTTATCCCGTTCTTTAATTTTCTTTTAATAAACTTCATTTTTCTTAAATTTTGCAAGGAATAACCAGGCTCCCAGAATTCCTATCAAAAAGAATGAGAGCGAAACTAGATTTGCTTTGTTGTTTACAATGTCGGACACAAGATAGCCTGTGAAGCTCTGGACCGAGAATGCTGCGGATAGCACAAAACTTATACAAATTGCGGCTGCTAGCGTGAATTTTAGAGGAGACATTAGGAGTATAATAAGGGACACTTTAAATAAATTAGGGTTGTATAGAGATTTAGGGTAATCGAGTTACCCTTTGTTCCTAAATCTCTAATAGACAATCAAAAAAACCTTGCAGTTGGTTTTTTGGATGCTCGAAGTGTTCATCAGACACACTTTGACATTAGGAAAACTATGTAACCAAATCCACCTAATTGTCTATATCTCGCAAACAGTTTTAAACTGGTATTACATTAAATAACGAATGGCTAGTGAATACCAACAGATCGATGACCAATATGCCTCTGACGTTAGTAATCGCTTAAAAGACATTGAGGAGAAACAGAGGATTTTACGGGACAGGGTTTTGCTTATTGGTAAAAACGTTGTGGACGACAGAGAATCAATTATGGCTGAACTGACGGAACTAAAGAAATTGCTGTTTAAAACCAAGGAGGAAAACATTAAAATACAAGCCTTTCTAAATAAGGTTGCAGATCAGTTAGCTGACTCTGCTAGAAAAGAGGAATTACTGATGCTCCAGAGACAAATTGAACTGTTTATGACTGCCCATGGGAAGGGTAAATAATGGAAACTGAAGTTTTCAAACTCACAATTTCCTTACTTGGAGGAAATTGCTCATAATGGGTTTACTAGAAGAAATTCAAGGCATGCGAACGAGCGGAATGGATGAAGCCGAGATAATTTCTAAGCTTCAAGAGCAGGGAAATTCTTATAGGGCAATATCTGAAGCGATTGCACAGAGTAAGATAAAAGAAGCTGTTGAAGATGCTGGGGGGGAGAAGGCTCCTGTTTCGACTTCAGTCGGGGAAAACCCTGTAGAACAAAATATGCAACAGTCGATGATGCAAGCAGAGCAGCCAGCTGCAGAAGAGCAGAGTGGCGGATATTTTCAGGGCTACGGAGGGCAGCAACAGCAGAGTGAATACCAGAATCAGAGTTACGATTATTCCGGAGGAGGGCTAAGCAGCGACACGATAACTGAATTAACTGAGCAAGTGGTTTCTGAAAAATTATCTGATGTGCGTAAAAAAATGGAAAAAATTACGGCCTTTAAGACTGAATTTGAAACTAAGGCAGATTCTC
>CAYSGT010000038.1:3625-6341 GCA_964430805.1 Candidatus Woesearchaeota archaeon | reverse complement strand
ATAATTGACACTTTACAGACTTCTGTTTTACGCAAGGTCGGAGATTATGTTACTAATGTAGAAGATCTTAAGACTGAAATGATAGAAACCCAAAAAACATTCGCTAAGGTTTTAGGGAGCAAGCATCACGAGAAACACGAACATAAAAAGTAGGCCTGTATTTTTAAATAGCTATTTTTTACCTGGCACGGCTCCACCCGTTTTAACCAGCACCCAGGTTACTACAGCTGCAATCACGATCAATAAAATAAATCCTTTTACTCTCGGAGAATATAACCAACTGAAAAAGTTAACAAGGGTTGGGTCTGCTTCTGAAACTTCTTCGTAAGTTGCGTCTGGTAAATATGGAGATACAGAATTTGAGAATACTTTAATCCCTGATATAAGAAATACTAAAATTAGAAGAACTACGAAAACCCAGCCAATTCCTTTTCCAATGGTCTCGTCTGCTTTGCTTACAAAACCAACTAGTGCCATTATTAGAAATAATGCAATTAGCAATAATGCAAACCAAGGAACTACGTTTAGGACCAGCTGGCGGATACTTGATGCGGTTATGAAAATTGTAGCTATTACAAAAGAAAGGAATATCTGCAGATACATATTTGTGCCAACTAGCTTTGTTTTATGAAGCAAAGCAATCATTATCGCAAACACTACCAGAAATGCCAGTATTGGAGCAAAATAAACAAAGCTAGATACGTCGGCTGCCATTTTAATTAAGGTTTAGCAGATCCCCTCATAGGGATGAATGGGAAGCCGAAGTTTCCTTCTTCAATTTTCTTTTCTTCGTCTGTTTTAGGCGTTACAAACAAAGGCGCGAGGATTGCGAGTATTACAACTATCCATACAATTGAAACCCAATTTTGCTGCCACCAAGGCGAACCGAACCAAGCAAAGCTATTGAGGACGCTGACTACTATTATTAATGCAATAATAATTCCTCCCCAAAAGAAGGTCGGCATCCACTGTCTCCAATTTGATTTTTGAAGGAATAAACCAGATAACACCAAAACCACTACTAAAACAGCCACCCCTATTCCTAAACCTGGAAGAAGTAATCCAAAGAAATCTGAAACTATCTGCAAGCGCATCGCCATTAAAGCTGTTGTTGCGGCAATCACAAAGTTCATTCCTCTATTTGCTCCAAGAACTCCTGTAGAAGTTAAAATTCCGAATATTATCGCAAAAATAAGAAGGGCAGGAAGCAAGAAATCAAAGACTCCTGAAGTTTCCCACTGGCCGTATAAATCATACAATGAGAAGAATTGCAAGAAAATTCCTGGTTCGATCATAGGGGAGAAATACAAAGTTTCTTTAAATATGTTTCGTCAGGATTTATCCCCGTCTTTCTTTTTATCTTTATCTCCAAACCAAACAATTAGAAAGCCCGCGATTATTATTACAATGAAAACTACATTCGTAATTAAACTTGAGCCGTCTGGGCCTGTGAATTTACTGGACAAATAATTCCAGGCTCCTGTAAAGATTAGCCCCGCGATGATTACCGCAATGAATGAAAGCACCATGAGGGTATTCTTTAAATTTTTGTGCAATTCGAATTTTTCCTGGTGGAATACGGCTATTAGAATCAGAAATACTAATATCATGACTATTGCAACTGCAAGAAACGGAAGGAGCTGGTTAATTATTCCTACTGCCCTTGCAACTGTAATTGTGATTAATCCAAATACTATCCCTACTAATGCATCAATCTGCTTTTTGCCGTCTCCCAGTATTTTAGATTTCTGCAATACTGCAAAAACAATCGTGAATACGAGAATAAATGGCAAAACTCCCTCTGCAATAATCGGGCTCGAGAGAATTGTTTCAACCATGTATGTAAAGAATGAAACGATTATTTAAATATTGTCTAAATTATGTTTGTGTAGTCTCTGATGATTAGTGTTTGTATAATTTTAATCTTACTCAAATGAATTATCTCTGCTTATCTTTTACAGATTCTAAAATCGCATTTCTTCTAGCCTGATAAATCCCTTCTAAACCAGTAACTGTTTTTTGACCTTCTTCAATTTTAGAGCTCAAATCTCCTCTTGACAAATCCTCAAATGGAACATAAGCTCCATCCTTTAAAATATAAGGTATCTGCGAGCCATCTCTTCTCTGAACAACTATTCCTTGGTCTTGTTCCACCGAAAAAGGGATCAATTTTGTTTCAATGCCTTTAGAGTAACCAATTTCAGATGCTAAAAGAATAGCTGAATAAAAAACTAAAGAAGTTATTCCTCCCATTATAAAATTTCTTGGCTTAGGATTACTCCTCACAACAACACCACCGGCAGCAACACCTGCGGCGACAGCAGCAGCACCGGCAACACTCGCACCAGCAACACCTGCGGCGACAGCAGCAGTAGTACCAATAACAACGCCCACAAAAGCACCAAAACCAGTACTTGCTAAGTCATATCTCTGTTTGTTTTCTTCCATATATAATTGTTCAAAATAATAGTTTATAAATCTTTGTCTACTTTAAAGTTACACCATCACAAAATAATCAAAATAAAAGTCCTAAAAACTATCAAAGCCGGAAGTCATCATTGAACTTCCATTAGAAGAATTGGGAGTACTAGATGAACTAGAAGAACTGGAAGACATATCTGCTCCTTCTGCTTTAGAAGGGATTGAGCTTCCTGTAATCACAAAAACATCTCCAATTGCCTTGACAAACTGATGAGGGATTATTACTCCCCTAGCT
>CAYSGT010000038.1:0-3615 GCA_964430805.1 Candidatus Woesearchaeota archaeon | reverse complement strand
GAACCCGCCACTAACTCTTATTTTCCAGCCGTCTACTTTGTTATCCATTAAGTTAACATCTTCTACTTGTCCAAAATATTCTCCTTCGGCAGTATAAACGTGTTTATTTATCGCTTCTGAAATTCTCTTTATTTTAAGCATACCTGAGAAATACGCCGTGGTGTATTTATACTTTACGCTGTCACAACAAGCATGTTGCATTGATAACAACAGGAAGAATGTGGCGCTGTGGCAACCATAAATTTATATTTGAAGGTGTTTTCTAGTTTTGTAACATGAAAGAGAAAGAAATAGTTCACATAATTATTGCAATAGCAACTCTCGCAATTATCTCGGGATTTAGAGAGTTAATTAAATCAAATCTGATTGCTTTTTCTCTAATCTTGGGGGCATCTGCAGTAGTTATAGCTATTAACTTAATCTCTAAGAAATTAGCTGCTGCAAGACTAGACGCTGATGTAGCGCACGAGTTGTGGACGGTTGAAAGGTACGGCTGGAAACCCGGGTATCATTTAGACAAGCCTATTTTTGCTGGAATAATTGTTCCTCTTTTTGTAGCTGTTGTTACATTGGGATCTATTAAATTTATGACTTTACTTACTTACGAGACACGCGCTTTGAAAAGAAGGGCTGCAAAAAGATTTGGACCTTACAGCTTTACCGAGATGACTGATTTTCACAATGCTTTAGTTGGGGCCAGCGGAATTGTTGGCTGTCTATTGGTTACTTTTGTGACTTACTGGCTTCCTGGTAGCTTTTGGGTCATACTTGGAAGAATGGCCACTTTCTATGCTTTCTTTAATTTGATACCTCTTTCAAAGCTTGATGGCTCTCAAATATTTTTTGGATCTAGGCCCTGGTGGGCTGTTTTAGTTGTAATCACATTGATATTTATGATGTATGCCATGCTTTTGGTCTAATAGCATGGAGATTCTAAAAAACATTGAGCCTCGCGAGTATCAAAAAGCAATTGTAGAAACAGCAAAAGAAAATAACACCTTAGTAATCTTACCCACAGGCATTGGAAAAACGTTAATTGCGTTAATGCTTTCAATAGATAGAATAAAGAAATTCCCTGGAAAGAGAATTCTCATTCTCGCTCCAACAAAACCTTTAGTAGAACAACATTTAGAATCTTTCAAAAAACAACTTCCTGAATTATTTGCAGAACTAGATTTATTTACAGGTGCAATAAACTCAAAAAAACGAAAAGAAATATGGCAGACTGCAGAAATAATATTTTCAACTCCGCAATGTGTAGCTAACGACGTACGCAAGAGATTATACAATTTAGAAGAAGTATCTCTGTTAGTAATAGACGAAGCTCATAGGTGTCTAAAAAATTATGATTATACTTATGTGGCTAATGCGTATAAAGAACAATCAAAGAATCAAAGAATCTTAGGCTTAACTGCCTCTCCTGGCTCAGATAAAGAAAAAGTAACTCAAATATGTAAAAATTTAGATATAGAAAAATTAGAAGTCCGTTCAAGAGATTCTGCAGATGTAAAACCATACTTGCAAGAAAGAACATTTGAAAAACATGAAGTGCCCTTTCCTCAAGAATTTATAGAACCTCGAGTGCTTTTAAAAAGAATATATGACTCTAAAGTAGAACAGTTGCGAAATCGTAATTTATTATTTGAACCTGCAAATAAAATAACTTTATTAAAATTACAAACAAGACTGGCGTCTCAAGTAACTCCTGGAAATTTCAATGCAATGATTGGTATGTCTTTATGTGCTCAGGCAATTAAAATATCTCATGCTTTGGAACTTTTAGAAACACAAACTCTTTCAGGATTGAACGAATACTTACAGGGTTTGCAAAAACAAGCCAACGAAAAAAAGAGTAAGGGGGTTCAGACAATAGTCAATTCGGCAGAATTCAAATCATTAGTTCTATCGTTAAAAAAACTTTCAGAAAAAAATATAGAACATCCTAAGATAGAAACACTCAAAAAATTAATAGAAAAAGAATTCGCCCAAAATAATCACTCAAAGATCATGGTTTTTGCCCAGTTTAGAGAAACTGCAAGCGTCATTGCAAAAAGTCTGAATGAATTAACCGGGGTAAACGCTAAAACTTTCATAGGCCAGGCGAAAAAACAACAGTCTGGGATAAGTACAGGTTTATCTCAAAAAGAACAAAAAAATGTAATTGAACAATTTAAATCTGGAGAAGTTAATATTTTGGTGGCGACCTCGATAGGAGAGGAAGGTTTAGACATACCAGAAGTAAACGCCGTATATTTCTACGAGCCGATTCCGTCTGAAATAAGAAGAATCCAGAGGGCCGGCAGAACAGCAAGGCTAATGAAAGGAAAGTTAGCTATCTTAATAACTAAAGGCACAAGGGATGAAGCCCACCATTATGCCGCAATTGCTCGAGAGAAAAAAATGGGGAAAACAATAGACTTAGTAAACAAAGACCTCCAAAATAAAAATCAGGCTTTGGATAAATTCAAATGACCTTTTTCAACATATTCTCAAATAAAAAAGTAAAAGAAAAAGAAAAGGCAAAGATCATAGCTGACTGGCGAGAAAAGAATTCTTTAGTAATAAGCGAGCTCATTGGGATGGGTAACGCGGTTAACTTTGAGCAATTAGATATAGCTGATTATCTTGTTGGAAGCATTGCTGTTGAGAGAAAAACTGTTAGTGACATGAAGGCTTCGATAATTGATAAGAGAATATTCTCGCAGCTGGTTAATTTAAAGCAATATTCAGAGCATTTGTTCATTTTAGAAGAGGGTGATGATCTGCTTAGTAGCATGAGCGATAATGCATTAAGAGGGTTTCTATTAAGCATCGCTCTAAAGTTTAAGATTCCTATAATTTACACAAAAAACGAGAAGGAGACTGCAAAATATCTGGCTTTACTGGCTAATAAGAAAGAAAAAGATGGCCGGGAGAATTCGATAAGACCAAATAAAAAGCCAATTTCAAAAAGCGAACAAATGCAGTTTATTCTAGAAGGTTTTCCTAGTATAGGCCCTGTAAAAGCTAAGCAGATGATCGAACAATTTAAGACCCTGAAAAATATAGTGAACGCTTCGGAAGGAGATTTAGAAAAAGTGCTTGGAAAAAACACAAAAGAAATTTACAATTTATTCAATCAAGAATTTTGAGTTTTAGATTCGAGCAAATTCTTCCTTGATGGAATTTGTCGCATAAAAAGGCTCATCTCCTAAATGCTGCTTTGCCAATATATAAATTTCTTTTGAGGAAACTAAATCTCCTTTTACAAGCCTCATGGGAATTACTTTAAGCAAGCTCTTTTTTGAGGTTGTTGCAGTAACCCTATATATTGTATATCCTTCTGCATTCAAGGGCACCTGGCTTTTGAATAAGCTTCTAGCAAGAAGATCATCTGCGGCTACATCTGCGCCCCAATAATCTTCAAAACTAGCCTCTTTCTCTTTTTGGCGTTTGGACTTTTGAAATTCTGCCATTTTATCTACATCTACTCTATATGCATTGTTTGCAGATATCGTAACGCCTGGCCGATAGCTTCTAAATGCTTCAATAACTTTAGAGACTAATAACTCCTCGCCATAAAACCCAATCCTTTCAGGCTTAAATTCTGCAAAACCATTAATGACTTCTTTGGCT
>CAYSGT010000037.1:0-9346 GCA_964430805.1 Candidatus Woesearchaeota archaeon | reverse complement strand
TTTTTCTTTTTGGCAAAATTACTTTTGCTTTAACATAGGATCTTCCCTCCGGAGTGTTGTAATTAAATTCTTTTTTTTGTTCTTGTAGAATCCCAATTTCTATTTCTTTTAAGGGGTATTTTGATATTATCGCGTTTCCAGTAATATTGCCTTCTGGCATGAATTTTTGTCCCGGAGCAAAAATGCGGTAGAAAGACAGTTTATCTGCGATAAACTTTATGGTATCTATATGGTTATTAAATGGGCTCTCTTGAGTAGCTTCTTGGATACAAATAATATCTGGTTGTAATTCTTTTATTGTTTCTAAGACATTTTTTATTTTCTCCTTATACAGAATGTTCCATTGTAATACTTTGATGCGCATTTATTTAGGAATCTCCCTTTTTATTTAATGTTTTACTTACTAAGTAAGTTAGTTACTTAGTCAGTTACTAATAATGTTTATATACTGTTTTGAGTTTTATGATTTGAGGTTTTGATTTGAAAATTTCGGTGAAATTTACAATACAGAGGACTTTCTTAGAGATGAAAGTCTCTGTCGGTCCAATTTCCAACTGCTCGTCTTCACTCGCTTCACAAAGAGGAAATTGTCCATGAAGAAATACTTGCTTCTTATTGAAGATGAGAAAATGTGGGAGAAGTTTAAGGAAAGTATCACTCAAGATATTAATACTGCGCTTATTGAACTTGTTCGGGATAAAATAAACAAGGAGGGCAGAAAATGAGGAATAGAACTGGTCAGGTAACGATATTTGTAATTGTTGCCATCATTATTGTTGGAGCAATTGGGCTGTTTTTTGCATTTAGAGGGAATTTATTTGGGGAGGATATCCCTGCAACGCTCGCACCTGTTTATGATAGGTATAATGAATGTATTGCTGAGGAGGCTCGTAATGGTCTGAGTTTACTTTCGTCGCAAGGCGGGCGGATTGATATTGGCGAGGCGAGCGCTGGAAGCGATTTTAATCCATTTTCCACTCACTTGAACTTTTTAGGATTTAAGATCCCTTATTGGTATGGATTTAAGGGCAATAATGTTATTGTTGAAAATGTTCCTAGTGTAATCGACATGGAAAATGACTTGGAAACTTTTATTGCCAGCAGGGTTAATGATTGTGATTTGTCTGACTTTACTAACCGTGGAATGGTTATCCAGAAGAGCGAGGCTCAGGTTAAAGTAGATATACAAGCTGAAGATGTGGCGGTTACTGTTGACGCTCCTCTTACTGTTAGTTTGGAGGAAGATAGTGCTCGCAAGAACGCTCATGATGTAAATGTGGATAGCAAGCTTGGTGCTATGCATGCCTCTGCTTTATCTATATATAATTCTGAGAGACAGAGTTTGTTTTTAGAAAATTATGCCCTTGATGTGCTTGAGTCTTACGCGCCTGTTGACGGTGTAGAGATACAATGCAGCCCTAAAATATGGAAAACTCCGGAGGTTGTTGACGAAGTAAAAAGAAGTTTGGCTGCAAATATAGGCAACATACATTTTTCTGGGAACTACGCGGATAGAAGCCCTGATGGGAAATATTTTACTACTAGCACTGTTATTGACGAACCTGTTAATCTGATATACCTGCCTGACGCTTTCCCTAGTAAAATTGAAATTACTCCTGCCAGTCAAACTTTAATGCTTGCGCAACCTGTCGGAACGCAGGAAGGAATGGGAATAATGGGCTTCTGCTACGTTCCTTACCATTTTGTTTATGACTTAAGATTCCCTGTACTCATACAAGTTGGTGATGGAACTGAGAACTTCCAGTTCCCTGTTGTTGTAGACATTGATAATAATTTAGTTTCTTCTAGCAATGGTGTGGCTTTTGTTGAAGAAGATGCGCAAGATGTTGATGTATGCTCTTTTGCTAATTCCCCATTAACTGTCAATACCTATGACTCTACTTTAAATCCTGTGGCTGCAAACATTACTTATCGCTGCTTTGACAGCGCTTGCCGCATTGGAGAGACTAAAATATCTGGGGATACTGCTGTTTTGGAAGATGTTGCTCCTGCTTGTGTAAATGGTGAATTGTCTGCTAGTGCCAGTGGTTATGCGGACTCTAAAATTACGTTCTCCTCCAATAGCGAAAGTTTTGCTGAGATTATCTTGGAAAAAGAATATCCTGTAAACATTGAAATTAGAGTTGGCGGCAAGGTAGTAAATAATGCTACTGCTGTTATTCATTTTGTAGGGCAAGACGGTTACTCTGCTACTGCCGTTATTCCTCAGGGAAGTGAAATTGATTTGAAAGAAGGACTTTACGATATTGAGGCTTTTGTATACGGAAATTCTAATGTTATAATTCCTTCAACTCGCAAGACAGAATGCTACAAGATTAGCAAGGGGGGGATTGCCGGCTTCTTTGGGAACACTAAAGAGGAGTGTATCGATGTTGAAATTCCTGCTACAAAAATAGATTATGCTCTAAAGGGCGGAGGAAAAACTACGACTTATATTTTGGGCAGTGAACTTGATGGCAAAAAGATTATTATTGACGTAAGTGAACTTCCTACACCTAATTCTTTGGAGCAGCTGCAATATAATTATGAAGTGTTTGAAACACTAGGAGTGCAATTAGATTTCACATGAAGAAGTTTATTTTGTTTTTTGCTTTTGCATTTTTGATTTCAAATGCTCTCGCTCAAGTTGTAACTGACAGTCCTTTTAGTGGAAGCAACTATGGAACAGCTAGTTATGTAAATTATGGGAGCAGTTTTAGTAATTATTACGGGTCTAGCGCTAGCACTTACTGGCCCGTTATTTCTAATAGAGACGAGTGCTCTAACAGCCAAGATATAATAGTTCAGGTCTCTCCTGCTGGGTGTCAGCCTGCTGTCGTAAGAAGCGATTTACTCGCTGAACAAAACGTCCCCGTATTCTGCCAACTTGATTTACTGCAGATTAATCCAGGCATTGACATAAAACAAATTCGCAATATTCGATTCAATGGAAAATATCCAACTTACGTCGCTGGAGTAGGTTTTCATCCGGCTAATGCGGCTTTACGTACGACCAGCCAGCTTCTTGGCACGCCCCTCCAGAGCAATATTGGATATGTGGTAGTAGTGTTGAAACGCAATGTTAATGAGTCTAGTATGCCTGATTTCTTTAACTTTACCTTATCTGCTAGTGTTGATTATTATTCCGGAAACTCTGTTGGAATAGGTACAACTGGGCTATTGCTCAGACAAACTACTGATGAGGATTGGCAAGTCGCTAAAAACAAACAAACTTTCTTTGGCGGGAAGTTTTCTGTAAGGCTTCGAGAGGCAGATACTAACTCTGTCAATTTGGAGCTTTATTCTGGAGATATAAAATATTCTTCATTGACATTACAAAAGAATCAAGTTCAACCCAATGCAGTATACCTGCCTGGGTCTTACTGCCAGACTAGTTTACAATTTAGTTATTCCGATTTTGTTGCTCCGCCTGCAATAGCAAGACTGCAAGTTGACGAAGATTTGATTGATGTTTACGAAGGAGCCAGATTTTTAAACAACAGGTGTACTGTGCGCAAGGTTAGCGGAGATTCTACTCACGGAAATGTTTTAGTAAATTGTGCTAATAGAGAGATCAATCTTTCAATCTCTGCTCAACTGCTTAAGATCGAAGATAAAGTTTACAAGGTAGATGATAAATTTAATGTTAATCGAAATGCAGAGTATGCTATTACTGAGATTACCAAAGATAGTAAGAGCGGTAAATTGTCTTATAGCTTAAATGATAAAACTTCTGCAGACTCGGATCACGTAAGGCCCGTATCTCAAACAGAACTTTATGATGCTACTTATGGCGAGTTTGAGAGCTACATTGTCAACGCGACAATACAATATGAGCTGCTTGCTGATTCTTATGGCAATGAGAAAAAGAATGATTTTGCACAGTCTTATGGAGAAGTTGCTTTAAGTAAAGCTATTCGTTTGTCTTTGAAATATGAAAAAAGAAATACGGCTGTTAGATTGATTGACAAATACTTACAGCTTTATCCTAATGGAAAAGATTCTAGTGAATTTGTTCATAATTTGAATACTCTTTATACTAGAGATACTACCGCATCAGCTACCAGCGTAGAAACAGAAGACGGTTTCCACTTGATAAAACTAATTGATGTAACTGGTCCTGCTAAAAGGTCAAGCGCTAAAATCTCTTGGGGCAATCAACAGGCTGTTATTAATCAGGGAGATAATTCCAGCTACGCTTTTGGAAAATTGACTTTAACTAATGTTAAAGACTCTGAAACAGTAACTGTTGATACTGCTTGTAACCCTGGTGTTCGAGGTTCTGTTTACAAAGGAGATGTGCGTTTAACTGATTCTACAATTAGCGCTTGCGGCGGAACTATCCGCGTCTCTAATATAGACTTTGCGAATTATGTTCAATTACGCATCTCTCCGGTTACTAGGTCCAGCACTATTGGCAACTTTACTGTAGGGGTTGGCATTGAAAAAAGAGCAATTGAATTGACTCCTTCAAAAGCTAAGAAGAAAATTGAAAACTTGAATAAGACTATTAAGAAATGGGAGTCAATTTCAAATAATCTGGGAGATGTTGTTCGCGGACTAAAGGGCGCTTGCTTTGCTACTGCAGGGGTTTTAACTGTAAAGAATTTCTTCACCGGATTAAGTGGGGAGGCACTTGCTAGACGCGACTTAATGTCTGGAGAAAATGGAGTGACTAAGTTCTGTCAGAACCAGGTAAACATAGGAAACTTTTCTTCTTTGACCGAATGTTATAATGCTAACTCTGAAAATATTAAAGAAGATTTAGATGCTAGAACTCGCGCAATTAAGAATACGAGTGATACTACAACTGAAATTGAGAAGAATACAAGATATCCTAATAAAGAGGGCATTTTTGCAGGACAATCTTTCGATGATGTCGAGGCTAGAAAACAACTTATTTATAGAATTAAACAGAGTGATTGCAGCGATCAGGCACTTGGCCCATTAAGTGGAAATAAGAGCAGATCTACTGTCGGTTCTTTACTTCCTAGCACCCCTACGATTAGCAATGCTCAAGCCCAAACATACAGCTACACTCAACTTAGAGATATTTACTTTAATTGTCAGGCAATTAAGAATGGCGGAAGCGGGCAAGGCAGATTGCAAGCTCAAACACAGTTAGACAATATTGGATCTACTATTGCAGATAGGCTGAAGTATGAGGAAACTGTAGGAAGTTATAATGGATTTAATGTATTCTCTCTTAACAAAGGACCACGCGGAGAATATTATGGAGATACTATTGCTTCATTAAATGAAAAAGATCTAACCGGAATACCTAGTGGAATTGACGTCTCAACTCCTGCTGAAGTTGTTGCAGGAAAAGGAGCTGCAACTTATCTTGTTACTTTTACAAAAACTGAAACAGGATATGTTCCTAAAGAGGTCTATAAACTTAACGGTAAAAATGTTATGTCTGGAGGAGTATCTGCAATATCTACATCTAACCTTCCTGAGGATTTGAAAGGAGAGCTACCGGCCGTGTTTGATTTGACTACGGCAGCTAGTTACAACAATCAGTTTGCTCCTGGAGAAAGTGAGGTTCGTTATTTTGAAACAGAACCTTACAAAGGTTTTCCTGCCGTTGTTCCATTTGATATGAATAAAGGATTTTATGCTGCAACTACTCAGAGCTTGCCTATACTTGGGCAGACTAAATCATTTGAGTCAAACGGTAAGCCTGCTAGCTTTTGGGTTTGCAATATTATGGCAAATAAACGAGTTGACTTTTATGCTCCTAATTTTGCAGATGACCAATGTGTTCAATTTAATATGTATACAGGGCAGCCATTTACCTCATTCCCTGGCTTAAGCGAGAGTGATACTAAGAAACTTGTTTCTGACGCTATTAAGGCGCTTGAAGAAGCTAGCCAGCAATATGGAAAGAAAACAGTTAGGATAAGAGGAAATACTCTGAATGTAGGAAGGGCTGCATCACTTATACCTGGAACTCAATGCCAGGATTTCATGAGTCCTAGCGACTGTAAGTTATTGTTTAATGTCTGCGACCCTGTAATCTGCCCTGCATCTAGATGTAATTTTGGAGGCGCTTATTATGTATCCGATGTAATCCAATCAGGAATTGTTGGAAGCGCTCTACTTTGTTTGCCTAATGTTAAAGAAGGAATAGTAATGCCTGTTTGTTTGACAGGGCTTAAGGCAGGAATAGACGGATATCTTTCAATACTTAAATCTCATCAAGCGTGTTTGCAGGAATCAATAGATACAGGCAAATATGTTGGAATATGCGATCAGATTAACTCTGTATACTTATGTGAATTCTTCTGGAGGCAGGCTGCACCACTCGCAAAGGCTGCTTTGCCTAAATTAGTTGAGTATGCTTATACCGGCGGTCAAAGCAATGTTCGCGGCGGAGGAGAATATTTAACTGTTGCGAGCTCTTGGCAAAATGCAGAAGATTCTGTTAGTTACTTTACTCAAAGCTATGCGGTTAATTCAATTGAGGCTTTCAAGATAAGAAATGTTGAAGAAGCTGGCACTGAAATTTGCAGAGCATTTATTTCAGCTAAAGGGCCAAAAACATTTGAGAGTTTAGTTGAACCTGACTCTCCGCCTCAGTTCCATGCTTGGTATAGCTCTATTGATTACACTGATGCGACTGTTCCTGCAACTTCACAGTATAAAGTGTTTTATCACATTTTTGCAGGCAATGATAGGGGAGTTTCTTATAGTGTGTATCTTAAAGACCCTCCTACTGATCCACAGTATTCGACAAATCCTATAGTTGTTGTTGCCACTGGTTTTGCAGCTAGGGGTCAATACGCTACTGAAAGCAAAGATTTCACTGCTCCTAAAGGATACAAGCAGCTTTGTGTTAGAATAAATGATAAAGAAGAGTGTGGCTTTAAACAGGTTTCAAGCAGCTTTGCTCTTGATTACGTTAAAGATTCTATTGTCAATGACCAACTTACTAAAACAGATGTAACAACTGAGAGCCAGTGTGTTTCTGGAAGCGTAAGCCCTGCAGCACTACTAAATCCTAATTTAGGAAGCATAGCTGACGAAGCTATTGATCCTGCTATTTACAACAGAGGAATTGTTAGAATATGTGCAACTGATAATCCTGGCAGTACAACCGACCCTACTCGATTTGCTAAAGTCGGTATTTGCGGCGAAAGTAGAATTGGCTGCTGGCTTGACAAGAGAAGCATTAGCAATACGATAAGTAGCGGAAACGTTAATTTGACAGGCAATACTTTAAGTGAAATCGAAGCAACCCAGAAAGCTAACTTTAATCAAAATAATAAATTTGAGAGCTCTCCTGATATACAAAATCAATTAAGACCTCTTCAAGATAAAGTTTTGAAAGCTGACAAATCTACCCTTACTGCTGTTTTGACAACGCTCGATGAGTTAATGACAAAAGCATTCTGGAATTATGATAAGGCTGAAATATTGTTCTGGAAAGCTCAAGCTTGGGAATCTGCTTTTGAGAACTCTCACAAGAAAGGGGAGGCTAGTAATGTTGCTGTTGGTGCAAAACCTACTCCTATTACTCCTACAACACCTCCTGTTGCCTCTAAACCTGCACAGGGCACTGGAAGTGAGATTGGGCCCAATAGATTAGATGGTCTGAAACTTGAAAAAGATTATAATGCTGAGGAGGAAATTTATTTTAATTTAAATGGTAAAAAGACAGATGTTTATATTAAAAGGGGAAACATTCTTATTGAAGATTATACCTTTTGGTTTGATGATATTATTGGTTCAATTGATAGAAATACTAACCTAATTAAATTAAATCCAGATTATGCTGCTCCAATTAATGAGCGTTTTTGGGCCGGAGCATTTGAAAAAATAAATAACTCTCTTATAACCAGCTTTAATCCCGGTTCTGGAGTTGGTGGGCAGAGGATTTTGAGCTTTAATCAAACTTATGATCGGGGGGAGAGAAGGGATATATTTTTAGATGGGGTTAGTACTCAAATCTATTTACGTGGAAGCGGTATATTTTTAGAGGGAAATTCAGATCCTATTGGTAGTGTAAGTGAGCAAGGAAAAATAAGATTTTTGGGAACGAGTCGAGATCTTATTAATCGCAAATTTGGAGGAGAAGGCATGTATGAATTTTTGAATAATAGGCTTTGGGTTACAAATATAGAGGGTAGATGCGATTTAGATGTTTTGGCAGTAGTTAAGGGCGTTGTTATTGTTTCTTGTGTAAAAGTTCCTAATTGTAATACTGAAACTGAATGTGCTAATTTACAAGGTGGAAATGAAGAAGATTATTCTTGTGAAGAAGGAATGTGTTATCCTCGAGATAGACAAAGCTAAAAAATTAGAAACTTAATTATTTCTTTGGAGTCTCTGGTTGAGGAGGATCTTGTTTTGGGGCTTCTTTAGAAGGAACAATCGTACTTGGCACTAGCTTTCCTTCTAATTTGTTTTTTTCTAAAAGTGCTTTATCTGCTTCAATTTGTTTTGTAGTGTCTTCTGCTAATTTTACAGCTGCTAAGTAATCTGTTCTTTCTTTGTTGTAGGCTGCTATAGGTTTTTCAGTCCACATGTATATTGTGCCTACTAATCTTTGTTGTCCTGTATCTAGATCTGTTAAAATTCTAGAACTTTCTACTGGAGCAATCAAAGTGCCTATTCTTGCTCCACTAACATCTCTTGCTATTATTGTGTAAACGGGATCTTTTTCTCCTAGCATCGGTGTTGGTGAAAAGTATCTAATATTAGCAGATTTTATTGTAGCTACTCCTGCTAATCCTTCTAATTTTGGTAAGTTAACTTCTGCTTTCATTCCATAATCTCCTTCAGTTGCAAAAATAACTTCTCTATCAGCTTTACCATCTCCCTCTTTGTCCCATAGGATTGGAACAAATATTGAATTTGTTTTTGATTCTAAGTTTACTCTTCCAGCGCTTCTATTTTCATTTAAGAATGAATTTGCTACTGTAGTTCCTGTATATTTCCATTCACTTGGTTTTACAACTTTTGCTTCTTCAATTCCATAAAAACTACCTGCAAGATTTACTACCGGTAAGTCAAAGTCTATTTGGTCATTGTTTTGACTGCCCATTTTGTTAGGAACATATGGTGTGTTAAGATATTGCGTGCAGCCTGCAAGAGCAGCTAGTCCTGCCATCATTACCGATTTTCTAAAACTCATAACTTTTTAAGAAAAAGATCGTTTTTAAGTTTTTTTGTTATTTTGTTACTCTAGTTAGTAGCAATTCTAAATTGCAAACTGAGTTTATCGACGAGAAAATATTTATTGCTTAACTTGAGCTGCTTGTTTTGCTGTTTTTGATTCTGCTTCCTTGAGTTTTAGCTTGTCTTCAATGCCTAAACGGTCTATTAATTCCTTGTAACGGTT
>CAYSGT010000036.1:5616-9550 GCA_964430805.1 Candidatus Woesearchaeota archaeon | reverse complement strand
TTTAATGGTCTTTTTTTTTATACCCCTGATGCAGCATTAGGGCCAAATGATGAAATCTATGTAGCCTCTCTAGCTAGAAATTATTCTCAGGGTCAAATGATTGACGAGAGAATTATGATCTCTAAAAGATCTGCGAATGGGTGGGGTCCTGCAGTTACTTTGCTTCAACTTCCATCTCTATCTCCTATGAGGGACGTATCTCTCAGATTTGACGGCGGGTCAAATGGGCATTTGTTTTATCAGAGATTTACAAACTCCAGTTGTTTTGGCGCAACCTGTCCTCGGGCAGTTTATGAGTTAGTATTCTCACCATCAATACAAAAATTATGGACTTTGTTGGGTTAACTCCAGAAGTATTTTCTTTAAAGGCTTTGCAGAATTCAGCAGGTAGATATTACAATGGTTTGGGATTCCTAAATTTTGTAGATTCTTCAATGCCTTACAATTTATATGTGCAATTTTCAAAGTCTGGTTCAAATGGGTGGTCTTCTCAACCTCTTACAGTTTCAGTAGTTTCGCCTCTATACATTCATGCAACTTCATTAGACTTGGAATTGGATTCTGATAAGAATATTCAGTTTGTAGCTTCAGAGAAGAATATTCAGGTAGGAGTAGCCAAGATTTCCTTATTTACCTCAACAAATAGCGGACAATCTTGGACTCAATCAACTATTTTATCTTCTTCAACAGACCAATATAGAGATGTTAACTTGATAACTAAAAATCGCGGGAAGAATAAAGAATTCAACATAGCATATACCAAAGCAAATTTTGGAAATGTATTCAATTTTAATCAGCTTTATATTATAAAAAGATCAGCAAGGGGGACGCAAGTCAATACATTAGTTTATCAAAACCCTATTGGTGCGGATATATTTATAGGGGATTTATTAGTTTAATACTAGTTGAAATCTCCAATCTTTAGACTAGAGGTAGTCTCTTTGTAGATTATCAACTGTACAAGAAAATTGCTGAAGTTTACAAAATTTTCTCCAGAAAAAATAAGGATATTTTTACTGTAATCCCAAAACAGCTAACAAACTAAGGCAGAGTTTTGTGATAGTAAATATTTGACAATTCAGAAATTTACCCTCTATTTTTGATGAATTTATCTCATTGAAAATAAGCATCTTGGCTGAAGAGATACAGTGACGAAGTCAAGTTAAGTGCCGCTCTGTTCCTGAAAAATTTTGATGAGAAAGGTTTATAAAGAAATAACATTTTATTATGTCAAGGTGATGATGAGATGAAAAAATCTGGTGTTATAATCTTGGTTCTTTCAATAGCTCTTCTTGTAGCTATTGGTTACATTAGTCTCTCAGTTTATCAGAATGTGAAGGCTCAGAGAGATCAGAATCTTTATATTCAAGGCGCACAGGAAGGGTTTAAGACCGCGATAAGCCAGATTATACAGACTGCTGCAACATGCCAACAGGTTCCATTAACATTTGAGAATACTACAATTAATATGATTGCAGTTGAATGTCTGCAGCAGCAACAGCCGGCGAGCGGCCAGTAAATTTTTTAGATTTGTTTTTTACAGAGAATTAAGATAATTAGGTTAACTTTAGTTCTTAATTCTCTGATAGGACAATTTAGAAAACTGGTAACCTAATCAGCTAAATTACCCACAATACTTAGACTGCTAGTCCTTTAGTTTCTTGTTAATCTTCTTAAGATTAAATAGAATTATCTTTTGAAGGGTTTGATATAGTTTTATATCCTCTCTGTTTTTTGAGCCTTTTGTGTAAATAAGATATTCATCAAGCAAACCGAATGGAATGTCAAGAATTGGTATCTCTAATGATTGTAATAGGTGAAATGTAATTAATCTTGTTGTTCTGCTGTTGCCATCTACAAATGGATGAATGTGCTGGAATTCATTGTGGAAATAAACTGCAAATTTTAATATTTCTTCTAAATTTACATTTTTTCTTTTAATAAATTCATTATATTTGTTAAACAACTTTTCCAGCTCTTCTTTAATCTTTTCATATGGGGTTGTTTTAAAATCAGGATTACCTTTGATGTGCACCGGAACTGTCCTGATACTGCCTGCAAGATATGAACGATGCTTCATTGAGATTCTATGATAATCTAAAATTGACTGTAAGCTTAATAGTTTTCTTTCATTTGTATCTTTAAGCATCTGAAACATGGCTTCCTGATAATTTTTTATCTCATCCACATCTATTATCTTTAAGTTTGCAGGAATTAATTTATCTTTTAATATCTTAATTGTGTCTGGAAGAGTTATTGGATTCCCTTCTAATAAAAGGCTGTGATAAATGAACGATATTTCAAATTCATTTATGATTTTCTGATATCCTGCTTCATCTTTCTTTTTTAAATTTTTATAAATCTTTAATTCTTTTTTTATTAAAGGTATGTAGTTTTTGAGGATCTCTTTAACTATTGGATGTTTATATTCGAAGTAAACCAGCAAGTTGTTAAGCAGCACATTATAAAATATATTTGCTTTTAGAGGCTTTTCAGAGATAATTAAAATCATGCCATATTTATCCAAAATACCAATATATCTTTTTATAGTTCTAGAATTAAGATTTATATTTTTAGAGTTAATCTCTTCTTTTTGTAATGCTTTCCTAATAAACTGCACAAAGTTTTTGTCTAAAATGAGATTATAGTTTATTCCATTTTTTATTGTATAAAAAATTAAGTTATACAGCAGCTCAGATTTTTCAGAGATTTTTGTTTGAAATCCATCTTTCTTTTTTTCTAGCAGATTTTCTTTTGCTAATTCTCTTAGATGCCTGTGAATTATATGATATTCTCTTTTATCTTTATTTAGTTCTTTAACAACTTCTATTGGTTTGAGTGGAGCTTTGTTTTTATAGACTATTTCAAATACATCATACTTAGTAACCATGATCTAATTAAGGGTTAATAGTTTATAAATATTGTTATTTTGTATTACTTTTTACATATTTTGTAATAACTGATACATTATGCTGTAAACTATGCCTATATTATGTACTGTTTTTTACATATTATGTAACTTTTTATACAAAATGGCTTATACTTGTTAAGATTTAGGATATTTGGTAAGCTTTTTTAAGATTCTTTGTCTATAGCGTCTTATGCAAACCCTGCTTTTATCAGGATAGAGATATGAATTTTTGAGCAATGAATAGGGATGAAATTACTAAGCTACGTTAACAACTTTTATAAACAATTATCTCTCAATATGCCGATGAGGAATGATGGTTTTAAGTTTTATTTGATTGTTAGTGTTTTTTTGCTTTTACTCTTGTCTTTTTCTATTGTTTCCGCTGATATGAACAGCACAAATTATAACATTAAATCCTCTGCTACTTCAAACACTGGGGGAAATTCTAGTTCTTCAAATTTTATATCAAGGTTTATTATGGGAATAATTTCCGGGAATATTATATCTGAGACTTATAAGAATTTTGTCGGTTTTTTTCACTCTACTGTAACGGATATAGTTCTTTCTCAAATTAATTTTACTAATCCTACGCCTGTGAATGAATCTACATTGTCGGGCAGTGCTGTATTTGTTAATGTTTCGGCTAGTGACGATAGTTATGTTAGTTCATTTATTGATTTTGATAATTCCCTTGTTTCGTGGTGGAGAATGGATGATTTGAATTCTAGCGGAGGAGTTGTGGATTATATGGGAAAGAATAATGGGACTGTTGCTGGAAATGCTGTGCGAACAGAAAATGGGAAGATGGGCAAGGCGTTTAGTTTTGATGGGAATGGAGATTATGTTGATGCTGGAACTAATCCCCTAACTGGAACAACTCCATTTACGTTAAGTGCTTGGATTAATACAAATACAGTTACTAAATATTCCGGAGCAATCTCAATTGGTGCATCTTTAAGTGGTCAATCTGCATATATTGGCACTGTATCTACCGCTCAAGTTGGAACAAATAATTCTATTGGT
>CAYSGT010000036.1:0-5606 GCA_964430805.1 Candidatus Woesearchaeota archaeon | reverse complement strand
GAAATTATGGTTCTGGTGTTACTACTTTAAATGATTGGGTTCATGTTGTTATGACTTTTAACGGAACTGCAATTATTTATGTTAATGGAATTAATAAAACCAGTGAAGTTTATGCTCCTAATTTAGGTTCAACTTATAGACGGATTGGAAGAATAGCTGGCGATACAGTTTATGATTTCAACGGTTCAATAGACGACGCAATGGTCTTTAATAGAAGCTTAAGCGCTGGTGAGGTGCTTGCGCTTTATGCTAATATGACTAGTAAATATTATTCTAATAACTTTACTTCCTTAAGTGATGGGAGTCATAACTTTAAGGCTTATGTGCAGGATTTAGGAGGGAATGTTAATAGTACAGAGACTAGGACTGTTTCTGTTGATTCAGTTATTCCAATAATTAACTTTACTAATCCAACGCCTGCTAATGGTTCTACTCAAAACGGCAATTCTATATTTGTGAATGTTAGTGCTTCAGATTCTGCGAATAATATAAGCTCCTTCATTGACTTTGATAATTCGCTTGTTAGCTGGTGGAGAATGGATGATTCAAATGCTACGGGCTTAATTGATTATTTTGGCAAGTATAACTGTACTTTTGAAGAGACTTCTTCAGTCATAAGCTCTGGAAAATTTGGAAGATCTCTTGAGACTTTTGGGGACGGTTCTGATGGCGCGGACTGCACTAATAATTTTCCTTTGTTTAGTGATAATATTACTATTTCATTTTGGCTTTATCCTAAGGATACAAATGAGACTTATTATGCAGAGCATGTATTAGACAGATGGACTGGCACAGGAGACGGAAATTATGTATTTTATTATTTTGGAAACTATTCCGGAAATGAGGATCAAGGAGAACTTGGAGTATATGCTGCGGGTTCTAGTTGGAGGGGGGTTTCTAATAGGTACCAATTTTCTATTTCAGAATTTAATAAATGGCATCATGTTTTATGGACATTTAATCAGACTAGCGGGGGTCTTATGTATATTAATGGTATCGCAGTAGGCGCACCTACGGGTTCAGGGGTTTTAGCTACAAATACAACTGCGCCTCTTGAATTTGGAAGAAATGATAATCGAATGGATGATTTAATGATATTCAATAGAACTTTTTCTACAACTGAGGTTTTAGCGCTTTATGCAAATACAACATCTAAATATTATTCAAATAACTTTACTCTACTTGCCGGTAAGACTTATAACTTTAAGGCTTATGCGCAAGATACTGCAGGGAATTTTAACTTTACTGATTTGAGAAGTATAATTGTATCCCTCCCGCCAACTGCTTCTAGCCCCATCTTGAATTCAACTGATGGAACAAATCATACTAACCAAAATTTAACTTGTTATACAACAATTCAAGATCCTGAAGAAAATTCCATCAATGTTTCTGTGGGGTGGTATAAGAATGGCGTGCTTAATCTTACTTTAGATTATAATAATAGTTATGCCAGCGGGATTTCATTTAACAGCTCTCTTTATTGGTTTAATACTACGATTGGAAGCATTTGGAAATGCAGTGTGAGAGTATTTGATGGAACAAGTTATAGTGATTGGAGTAATTCTTCTAATCTAACTATTCTAACTTATTCTAGCAGTTTGGATTCGTTTGATAAAGAAAGCGACGGGGAATCAAATCCCCAAAGCAATGATATTGTTTATACAAATGAATGGACTACGTTTTATGCTAATTATTCTTCTAATGCAACTAGGAGAGACATAAGGGCTTATATATGGAATACAAGCGACCTTGGAGATACTTATACTACAAAAGAAATTGATTTAGACGGCGATGGTAGAAAGAACGATGTTATTATCGGAGAAGGGGGGGATATATATGGATATTATTATAATGGAACAAGAAAATGGACAAGTGCTTTGCCAAGTTCTAATGTTTATGAAATTGGAACTATAGATAAAGAAAATGATGGTGTAGAAGAGATTGTTGTAGCGGATTATGATGGATATGCAAGAGTTTACGATATTTCTGGAACACAATTATTTGCAAGCTCAGATGTAGGGTCCCAATTTTATTCTGTTGCTGCCGGAGATTTAGATGATGACGGGTTTAAAGATGATTTTGTTATTGCAGGGGCTATAGGAGGTACTGATTGGGGTTTAGTTGCATTTACTTACGGTGGCTCCAATTGGGCTAATGTTTGGAATGCGACGGAGCCTACTTCAACTACTTATGAAGTGAAGTTATCTGAAATTAGCGGTGGGGCTAATCTTGTTGGTGTTAATGATGGAAGCGGGGGAAGAGTTTATGTTTATAATGCTTCTACTGGGGTGCAAATATGGAATGTAACAAGCGATTTAGGAACGAGCACGGCATTGGAATTTGTTGATTTGGACCATGACAACAAGAAAGATGAAGTAGTTTTTGGAGCCGGAGGGAATGTTTATTATTATTGGGAGAACGGTTCGTTGATAAGAACACTTACTCAAACTCTCTCTTCTGAATATGAGATTCTTGCAGCTGATTTAGATGATGATGGGTGGGAAGACGATGTTTTTGTTACAGAGAATTATGGAGAAGCATGGGCATTCAATGAAAGCGGCAGTACATTATGGAGGTTTACAGAACCTCAAGAAGCAAATCAGCATTGGGACCCGATTTATTTTAATCGCGCAAATATTAAAGATGTGGATAACGATGGAAGTATCGATCTTGTTTTTGGGGGAAATTCAAGAACTTTATGGGTTCTTAACAGAACAGGAGGTATAATTGGCAGGCAGTATGTTGGATTTGAGGCTTCAAGCGATGGAGGAGATTATATCGGAACTAATGTTGGTTCAAGAGGGATTTCCTTTTTAGGAGATATTAATGATGATGGAATTGAAGATTTTGCTTACTCAAGAGGTTATGGATATGTTTATACTGGTCAGCAGGCATTATGCAAGATTTATTTTAACGATGATTCTGATGTGGAATATATGATTTATAATGCCACTTCTGGACTGCATGAATATTATAGATTTTTCAATGAGACTGGATTTGATAAGACTACTTTAAGCACTAATGACTTTACTTGGAATGTAACTTGTTCTAAGGGGGGATATGACACTCAAACAGGGGCTAGTAAAGATATTACTGTTAATTTGCAGAATGCTTCTATTGAAACTTATGATTTGGAAGATGATGACGAAAATAAGGCTGGATGGCTTTTAGAGGAGACAGTTTATACAGGGCTTCAAACATATTTCTTTGCAAACTTTACTGATTTTGGAACTAACAGATCTATAACTGAAATCGGATTTAAAGAAAATTTTGCAGGAGACTTAGGAGACGATGTTAACGCTGTTGCTTTTGCAGATTTAAATAGAGATGGGGTCAAGGATGAAATTGTTGTTGCTGAAAACGAGGATTTGTATGGGTATTATGCAAATGGGACTCGAATGTGGGCATCAACCACTCCTTCAGGAACTTTATATGAAATTGCCATTGGAGATTTAGATAACGATGGTTTTGAAGATGAAATTGTTTTAACTGAATCTGGAGATTATGTGAGGGTTTTTAATGGAACTGGAGGGCAAGTCTGGAATAGTGGAGATATTGGAGATGCAACTTATTCTGTTGAAATTGGAGACTTGGATAAGGATGGAATCAAAGACGATTTTGTTGTTGGATATGATTATGGTCTGAGTTATGCAGTTGCTGTTTATAATACAAGCGACGGAGTAACTTGGCAGCATCTTTGGAATTATACAGATGCTACTTATTTAGCCACCTCTCCTTATGAAGTTGCTGTTGGAGTAGTCAATAACACCTCTTATAATTATGTGGGTGTTGCAACATGGGATGGTGGGCGTGCACTTGTTTTGTACAGCCATAATGGAAGTTTAGTATTTACTCCGATGGCTGATCTCGGAACCGTTAGGTCACTTGAGTTTGTTGATTTGGATCATGATGGGGAGGAGAATGAGGTTATTCTAGGAGAGGATGGAGATTTATTTGCTTATAATGAAGCAGGAACTTTATTATGGCAAGCGACAGAGCCATCTACCCAGACTTATGAAACTAAAAAAATCGATTTAGATAATGACGGATTTAAAGATGATGTGGTTATTACAGATTATAGATATGTGATGGGATTCAATGAAACGGGCAGTAGGAAGTTTTTATCGCCTTTAACGATGAGATATCTTGGTTCTATTGAAGTTGCAGATATTGATAATGATGGGCAGGATGAAATTTTAGTAGGGGGGGAAGAAGATGTTGTTTACATATTTAATAAATCTGCAAGTATTGTTGGAAAATATTATATGATACCTGGGAATTCTACGACATTTAATAGGCTGGGACTCGCAACTTCAGTCGGTTCTTCCACAGGCATTGCAGTAGGAAAATCAAACACAACTACTTATTTAGCTATTGCTGGAGAAGATGTTGCGACTTATATTTTAAAGGCTTATCCTAATTGCCTGATTGGGTTTAATGATTCTGTTTTAGCACAAATGAGTTATAATAGCTCTTATAATTCTTATTATTCTAATAGGTCTTTTGCCAATTCAGGAAGTTATACTTGGAATGTTACTTGTGAAGCTGAGAATTACATTATCTCTTCTAGTAGTACGTTAAATATTGCTGTGAGTCTTAATAGTGTTCCTTACAATGGGACTGTGCTCGTATTGAATTCTACACTTGGGCTTAATAGAACGCGCGAGGATTTGAATGTTCAAACCACATTATTGGACCAGAATTCTGATAAAATGAATGTTACTGTTATGTGGTATAATAATAGTATTCTTCATCAGACATTTACATATAATAACAATTATGTAAATGGAACTACATTTATTGCTACTCTTGGAAACGGAAATACCACTAAAGGCGAGAACTGGTCTGTTGGATTAGTAATTAATAATAGCAGGAATATCTTTAGTGTAAACTCGAGCAACTTAACTATATTGAATGCGCCTCCTAATGTTACTTTACTCACTCCTTTGAATGGTTCTGTGACGGTTAATCGAATTAATCAAACATTTACATGGGCTACAAGTGACGATGATGGAGATTCTATAACAGACAATAGGATTAATATTTCTCTTGTGGCTGGTTCTCTTTGTACGGATTCATTTTACAGCGGTTCTACGTCTTATCTTTTGGAGACTATTGGGAGCACATCATTGGCAGACTCACCACTCTCTAGAATTAATTGCCTTGTTGATAATGGAGATTATTATAAGTGGAGTGTTCAGGCTACAGATGGGGCATCTTATGGTTCTTTTTCTGCTCCATTTAATTTGAGTATTCAGGCATTTCTTAATAATGTAATGAATATAAGTCTTGTTGAGTTTGGCAATTTAGAATATTTGAAGAGTAACGATACTTCAGACAATTCTCCTAAACCATTTATCATGGTTAATCAAGGGAATGCATTGAATGACATTAGTGTTGTCGCTACAAGTCTTTGGCAGAGTGTGGGCACATCTAATTATTACCAGTTTAAGTTTGATAATGTTACAACTAATGGTATTTCTGAAAATGGCTCGTTTAACTGGGGCTTATCTCAAACAAGTTATACCTCTGTGAGCCTGGAGGCAGGAGCACCTGATTCTCTTATTGATTTAAACTACACGGATATTACCGACAGCACTGAAATT
>CAYSGT010000035.1:1180-9649 GCA_964430805.1 Candidatus Woesearchaeota archaeon | reverse complement strand
TAGCTTATGCTCAGGATTTAATTGTAAAAGAAGTTTATTCTGTCTTTGATCATGCTGTTTTACATGGTGGAACTGCTATTTGGAGATGCTACTCTGGAAAGAGATTTTCAGAAGATTTGGACTTTTATCTGCCAAATGATAAGAAGAAATTAGAGATTTTATTTGAAAACTTAATTAAAGGAGGGTTTGATATTAAAAAAAAGAAAATTTCAGATAATAGCGTTTACTCTGAATTGGAATTAAATAGGACGTCTGTAAGGCTGGAAGCCACTTTTCAGAAAGTTTCTAGTATAATATGCGATTATGAGCTGTCTGATGGGAATATTATCTCAATATATAGTTTAACTCCACATTCATTTTTAGCTGAAAAGTCCAATACTTACTTGAAAAGGTTTAAAGTTAGAGATTTATGGGATGTTTTCTTTTTGTTAAAACTCGTTGATAAACCAAATGCAATAAAAGAAATTGGGTTATTAATTAAGAATTATAAAAATCCAATTGACGAGCCAGATTTGAAAGTTATTTTACTTGAGGGCATAGTCCCAACTGCAGAAGAGATGATTTTATATATAAAACAAAAATGGGAAAACAAATACATTTAAAAAAAGTTGAGGAATTATTTGATAGAAGTCCTGTTGTGGATTTTAAATCAATTGAAAGGATAATTGGAAAATCAAAGAAAAGCAGTTATGCTAAATTATTGATCTCCAATCTCATAAAGAAAGGCACGTTGATGAAGATTGGCAAGGGAGTTTATACAAAATATAATGAGATCTCCTTAGCTGTTTTTTCTTTTAAACCTGCATATTTGGGGGTGCAGACTGCTTTAAGCTACCATGATTCTTGGGAACAAGAAACTATTCCAGTAATAGTTACTACAAGAAAAGTCAGGAGAGGGATAAGAAGTTTAATTGGAGGCAATGTTTTAGTAAGGAATATCGATAAAAAGCACTTTTTTGGGATAGAATCCATAAAAGAAGGCAACTTTTATTTACCTTATTCAGATTTAGAAAAGACTCTAATTGACATGGTTGTTTTTAATCAAGGAATAGATAAAGAAACTTTAGAAAATATAAAAAGTAAAATTAATAAAAAGAAACTATCTGGTTATTTGAAGAAATATTCTTTGATGATTAAAAAAAGAGTTAACAAATTATTGTAAGATTGCAGCACAATATTGTTTTTAATGGCAAATATGATTTGTATTTTTGAGTCTGTTGTTATAATATGAACCCACAAAGTGGTGATTAAAAGCTTTTGGCCTGGTCCTTAGAGGGTCTATTTACAATAAACTTTAATAGTAATAATAGATAAGATTCTTGATGTTAAAGTGGCAGATATTAAGAGATAATGGCGAAGAAAGAAAGAGAAAAGAACAAAAGATTCTTACAGTATCTATCGTTATTGTTTTTATCATAGTGGGATTAATCTTTGTAAACACTATGACCTCTTTTGTTATTTTGGATCCCCAAACAATTGGATTTGGAGGTGCTACTCTGGACAGTAACTATGAAACACTTCTTGATTCTTTATATGAAAGCGGAAATGTCACAATGACAATTAACGATAAATTGTGGGTGCCATGGTTTTCTACAAGCGTTAGTTGCGGCGAGTTAGACCTTCATAGAGGGAATAATTGTAATAATAATGGGCCCATTAATTTTACTCATAATTGTATGGTTACTGATGAGTTTAGTCAGGTTGGAATGATTGTAGCACTAGGTAAGAATCAACAGAGAATGAACGAATTTTATAATACTGTCGCAGCAATAAATAGTACATTTGGCAAATTACCTTCATGGAAAGTATATCGGAATGGTGACGTTTTGGAGCCCTGCAAGGTTGGGATAAATAGTAATTGTGATACTGCAACAGATGCAGATGCAAGAATAATTATTGCACTTTATACTGCAAGCAATAACTCTTACTTTTCAGATCAAATTCAAAAAAATTTATATCGAGATTTAGCAAACGATTTAGCTAGAGATTTTGTTAGGTATGATGTTCTATATGAATGCAAGCCTAGCAGTTTAGGACAAGGAGATATTTGTTATTGGATGGCTGCCGGGGCTAATAGCCAGACAGGAGGATTAGGAAGCAATAATTTCGCTTACACAGGTTATTATTCAGATGCTATTATTGCAATGTTACAAACATGCTCCCAGACTGAAAATATTACTTATTGTTCAGTTGCCAGAAATCTAACTCTCAATTTCTTGCAGGCAAGTAATTTTAATGGAAACAACTTCACTGTTCCTCCTGGAAAGAGTTTTAAGTGGGTAAATCTAGGAGGAGTTCCTGTTGCAGAATGCACTTCAGAATGTTCTCCTCCAGCATGGGATGAAGCAGATGCACCACGGGCTTTAGGAATTTGCCAGGCAAATTATTATGCAGAGTTAATTAATCAAACATTGCCTTTACTACCTACTTACTGCAACATTTGGGGCAGTCTTTATCTTAATTCTCCTAATCAAGCAATTTATCGCTATTATCCTGATGGCGCCCCTACAAGCAGCTATGTTAATAGTTACTTTGCACAAGGGTTGCAATCACTCTTTCAATTTGGCAGCCAAAACAGTACTTTAGTGGGTTTGACATTGCTTAATGCGTTAGAACATTATAATCCCGTTACTAAAGTCTGGGATGGTGATTCTTGCTTTGGAGTTTATCATCAAACTTTTGCTATTAGAGCTCTTGGTTCAAGTATTGGCCGTGATGATCTTGGTTTTCCTGCTTTTTCTTTTGGCGAATCTAATAATGCATCTAATAGTGTGGGGGAGAGCTCTATTGGAGGTAGTTCTGGAGGGTCTTCTGGCGGAGGTGGTGGGGGCGGAGGAAGTGGTGGCAGATCAAATTCACCAAACGTGGGAAATACGACTTCTGAAAACCCTACAATTGTGAACAGCACAATTGGCTGGTCGGAATTAGATGGAAGTAACAAAGAAGAAAAAATAAAAGAACAAACTGCTAGTGGTGAATTTATTAGTGGAAATGTCGTTAGTGGAAAAGCTATTGAATCTTTAAACAAAAAACTTATATTATTGGTGCCCTTTGCCTTTTTGAGTATTCTGGGAATATTTTTCATAGTAAGATTGAGAAAGAGAATTTTGTTTAGAAAAGAAATTGAGCGTTTTAGAAATTTTAACTATCAGCCTATGAAAGAAGATGATTAATACTAGTTGAAATCGGGCAATCTTAGATAATTTCAATTATCTAATACATTCAATTCTCACTAAACGAATTGAAGTCTTTATCTTGGAGTTAGTTGTTTCTTGGAAATGTTCAACTGTTCTCCCAAAACACTAGCAAACTCCACACTTTAGTGTGTAATAAAACTCATCAGAGTTTTGTGATCTAAAAATCTTTAAATATGGTTGTAAACCGCATTTTTAATGACAAACAGAAGACTGATAAAATATGCAGTTAAAGTTGAAAGATTAAGAGAAAAACATGCCTTTGGCAAGTTAGATTTGACTCCTGCTTATCCTTACGGATCAAGGAGAACTGAACATGCTTATTCAATTTTAGCAGCTCAAAATTTAGGTTTGTGCCCTACAATTTCAAGAAAGACTCGTTATAGTGCTGCAGCTCTTGTTGGGGCTTTAACTACTGGTTTAGGGAGGTTATCTATTGAATCTAATAATTATCATTCTCCTCAGATTCACAGTCATGCTTTTGAATGGTTTATTGTTGGAGGTTTAATTGGAGCAATAGTTTATTCAACCAAACATCTTTTTGATAGTTTTAGCATAGATGGAATAACAAATGAAAGAACAAGAAGAAATAAAGAAAGAGTTACTGTTTTAAACTCTGAATTTTACTAATTTTTATGAGAAAAATCATTATGTTTCTTTTTGCTTTATTGTTTATTGTTTGTTTGAGTTTGATTGTATTGACATCTTCGTTTAGTGCAAAAAAAGATTATGAAAGGACCTACACTTCTGCAGTTTGTAATGGGAACGTTTGTCAAGATTATGAGTTTAGTTGTTTAGATGGACAGATTATTTCGTCTCGAGCTATAAGCGGGTTTGTTACCTTTGGAGATAATTGGGTTGATGAAAGAGAAGAAAAGGATTTGTGTTAAGTGCAATACCTTATTATTTCTTTTCGGTAACTTTTCCTTTTAATACAATATCTAAACCCCAAGGAACGCTAACTTCACAACTAACATTTCCTTTCTGGTCGTAAGTTCCATCTACTTTCCAGTCAAATCCCAACTCGCGAGCATAATTTCCTGAAATTTTTCCATCTTTTACATCAATTTTTAAAGCACTATCTAGTTTTAATCCCCATCTTTGAATTTCATAGGTGTTTGGAGAGATTTGTTTAACCTTCCAATCAAATTCAGATTTACTAACTTTTCCTTCCAATCTAGGATTATTATTTGCAGTAAAATGTGCGCTTGTGGCGGCTAGATCTACATAGGTATCAACCGAATTTCTAGTTGTTCTTCCAGTCACTCTTGCATTTGGAAAGAGTGTTTTTTCTATTTCTAGATCAATTTCAGATTCTCCATACATTTTTTGACCAAGTATTCCTGCAACAACTGCAGCAATACTGTTTTTTGTTCTACCCATCTCAGTTTTTGAGCTAAACCCTGGTCCATCACCATATTGACCTGCAACAAATCCATACCCTATAAGCCCAACTACGGCTACAGATGCTAACGTTTTTGTAGGGAATCCTATTCTTTTTTTCATAATTTTAATTAAGCACCTTCCTTTTTAAACTTTTCTACATGTATTATCTTTTTAGTAGTAACATAAGTGATCAATTGAGATCGCAATATAACTTAAATACAGTTGTTTTTTGCTGATTTTATGGCCGATTTGATTCCTTATGATATGCCTCCTAGATTGTATTGTTTCGGATTAATTGGAACTGCTGTTGCCGGGGCAGTTACTTGCAGTGTGCTTGAATATTCCCATCATCCTTCTTTTTATTCTGTAATAAAGGGAGCAGCACTTGGTGCATTATGTGGTTTTGCACTTTTTTCTACACTAGAAAATATAGTTAGTGATGGAATAAATAGCCTTAGAGAAGAACGAAATATGGCTAATAGAAAAAGAGATAATCTGAAATAGATATTTAAACTATAAACTACTTGTTTATTGATGAATAAAAGTCATAAAAATATTCACTTTATTGCAGGGTTGATTTTTGCAGTTGTTGCTATTTTGCATCTGTGTAGGATTTTAATTGGTTTCTCTGTTGTTTTTGGAAGTGTCTCAATACCTATTTGGGCGAGTTGGATTGGATTTATTGTAGCTTCTTGTTTGTCTTATTTATTTTTCAAGAGTATGAATGATTGATTTTTTAGGGTTATAATAAATAATTACATCTCTAACTCTTCATAATTTTCTGCTTTTGCTTTCTTTGTTGCTTTTGTAGAGGTTGTTTTTTCTGACTTTACTTCTTGATTTTGCTTTTGAGGTATCTGCGCTTGTTTTTCTAACTTTGACTCTTGGTATTTCTTTGCTTCTTCCAAAGCTGCTTCTGACACCACAAAATCTGCTTCGTTTATTGAATTTATTGCTTCTTTGAATGACTTAAAGTGCTCTGCTGCAATTCTTGTTCCTGCTTTTGTGAATCCTGTGTATCTTTCGGAACGGACGAATTCTCTTATCGTTAAACCAGCCTTTCCTCCGAAATCATCTATTCTTATTACTATCTCGGTGTCTTGATTTTTAGGTATTCTGTCTATATCTTTTTCCATATTTGTTTAACAATTTAGGCATATTTAAGGATTTGTGTGTGATGCAACCCCCTAATGTTTTTATACCTCTAACATTCTTAATTTTTATGAATAGAGAAGCAAAGAGACAATTTGATGAAGCCATGGGAAGGAGCTCTTGCATTTTATGGGAAAGAACTGGTCGGCATTATGCTCGTTCTAGGGGCGGAGGAGCCGTTTATTCGGACTTTCTTGTTTCCCACATTCCAAGTGGACACAATACTCTTTCTAGGGATAATGGGGATGGAAACCGAACATTATATGCAGAATGGAAAGATGTAGAAATAAAAGAAAGAGAAATAAGAGTGAGGGTCCATAATCCTGATGCTGAAGATGTAATAACTGGTCAGATGCAAGGCATTGGTTTTATCAAGTTGCCGCTACCAACAGGAGTTACCCTTGAAAGTTTGGGCATGGATGCGGAGTGTTATGATGATGGATTTTCAGAAAAAGCTACTATTGAGAGAGCATATGCTAATCATTTGTGGGATTCTTATATGGCTGAGAACGGAAGAAAAGTGAGCTTAGCTAGAGAAAAAGGCAGTAGTAATGTAAAATAATTTCCTTGCATGTTGTCTTATTTAATATACACTATCTTTAAATAAAACCTTTTATAAGGATAATTATGGTTTTTGAGAAGAAACGCACTTTTACAGATTATGTTTCACAGGGCATTGATGCTGTTTCCGAAGGTGTACGTCGTTTTGCAAGTACAAAATTTGATCTTATCATCGATAAAGCTGAATGGAAGCTTATGGGTTTACAAGATAGAATAATCAAAAAGCTTGTTTGTACTTTGTTTTTTGGAATTAGCGCTGTTTTTTTAGCATTATCTGCTTTTTATTTAATGAAAGAATATTTTAATTTATCAAATACTCTTTCTTTTTTTACTATCGGGATATTGCTTTTACTCATTGGAATTTTTATTAAACTAAGCGAAAAGAGGCCTTATTCACATGGCTAAGAAGAAAGTAAAAAAATTTGAGGGCTTCAAAGATAACTTAATGGATAAAACAAGTATTGCTAAAGAGAAAATTATTCATACTAAGGACAAAGTGGCTGAGAAAGCAGGAGAAGCTCGAGAAAAACTTGAAAATGCTGCTAAAAAAACTGGACGTTATATAGACAAACACCCTAGAAGGGCTGCAGCGATAGCTGTTGGTATTGGCGCCTTAGTTGGTGCCGCTCTTATGGCAGGAACTAGAAGGAAGAAAAGAGGATTTTTTAGTTAATAGTTTTACAAAGGCTTTTAATATTGGTTTTTCATTTGTTTTTATGAGTGTTTTACGAATTGGCAATATTAAACTAAAAAATAGATTGTTTCTTGCTCCGATGGTAGATGTTACTGATTGTGCTTTTCGTTTGCTTTGCCGCCAGCAAGGAGCTAGCATGGTCTATACTGAAATGATTTATGTTGACGCGATATTACATGAAAATGAAAGAACTAAGAAACTAATGACTATTGGTGGCAAAGAAGATAGGCCTCTTGGACTACAAGTTACTGGAAACAATTTGACAGAATTTACTAAGTTTTCGAAACTTAAACTGCTGCAAGATTATGATTTAATCGATATTAACTGCGGGTGTCCTTCTGTTAAAATTACTGGAAATGAAGCTGGGAGTTATTTGCTTAGGACTCCAGATAAGATTGGGCAAATGATACGAGTGCTTAAGGATGCGGGGCATATAGTTACTGCTAAGATTAGACTCGGGTATAAAAATAATAATGTCTTGGAGGTTTCTAAAATTGTTGAGAAAGCTGGGGCTGATTTATTAACAATTCACGCTAGGACTTCTGAACAACGCTCAAGTGAGCCTGCTGACTGGAGCTGGATAACGAATGTGAAAAAAGAAATAGGAATTCCTGTTGTTGGCAATGGGGGTGTGGTTAATGGTGAAACTGCTAAAAAGATGCTTGACATTGCTGATGGTGCGATGATTGCTTCGGCTGCAATTGGAAACCCATTTATCTTTAGAAGTATTTTGAATTATATGAAAACTGGAAAAGATGGGGGAGTTACTAAAGAAGAAAGGCTTTCTGGATTTGGAGAATATGTTAAATTTGCTGAAAAATACGGAGTTTTTGAGATGAGCAGAGCCAAATATCTTGGAGCAAATTTCTTGAAAGGCTTTGATGGTGCTACTAAGGCTCGTTCGGCTTTGATGGCTGTTAAGTCTAAAGAAGAAATGAATGAATTACTAAAAACTCAGATTAGAAATATTTAAATACTAGAAATGTCTAGTAAAAATAGCTAAATTAATATAGTAATAATATGGGAATCTCAAAAATAACAAGGAATTATCAATTAACTTTGCCTAAAGATGTAAGGAAGATAGTCGGACTTAGAGAGGGAGATGAAGTGATGCTTACCGTGGAAAATGGAAAAATAACAATTACTAAATCCGTAGGGGATTCAATTAGAGCTACGGCGGGCATATGGAAAGATATGAAAGAGACAGGAGAAGAATATCAAAGAAAGATTAGAAAGGGGTGGTCAAGAAGACTAAAGAGAATTTATGAAAGTAATTGATAGTAGCATTTTTATAGATCATTTTAGAGGGCATCCACCTGCAACATCTTTTTTTGAATCTTTGAGCGATCTTGCTCTTTTTTCTGCAGTTACCGAGACTGAACTTCTGACAGGAAATCAATGTTCTATTGCTGAAACTAGGAAAAAGATATTGCAATTTCTTGCAAAATTTGAGAAGATCAGTGTAGATAATCCAATAGCTCA
>CAYSGT010000035.1:0-1170 GCA_964430805.1 Candidatus Woesearchaeota archaeon | reverse complement strand
GGGCGATGCACTAATTGCAGCAACTGCAATTGTCAATAAGGCGGAGCTACTAACTCGAAATGTAAGAGATTTTGAAAAGATAAAAGATTTGAGAGTAAGATCTCCTTATTGATTTATTTACTATGGTACTTTTCCCAGACTCTTGCAAATATTGGCTTGTTTTTTAATTCTTGCAATGTTCCTTCTGCGATTATTTTTCCTTTGTCAAATATGTATATATAGTCGAACTTCTTTAGAAGATGGAGTTTGTGGACCGCTGAAATTATGGTTTTATCCTGGAATTCTTGCATCACAGAGTCATAGATTTTTATCTCATTAATTGTATCTACGCTGCTTGTTGGTTCGTCCATCAAGACTATTTCGCTATTTTTAGCTGCCAATAAACCCCTTGCCAATGCTAATCTTTGTTTTTCTCCTCCGCTTAGAGAAACTCCTTTTTCTAAGACATTTGTTTGAAGTCCTTTAGGCAGTCTATTTGCTACCTCTTTGAATTGAGCCATTTTAATTGCCTTATTCAAATCTCTTTTATCTGTAGTTAGACCCATAGAAATATTATACTCCATGGTATTGTTGAATATCTCCGGGTCTTGAGGTATTAGAGTAACTGAGTGTCTAATTTTATCAAATCCGTTATCTAAATATTTTCCATTTAACATTATTTTTCCCGACTCGGGTTTTATTAGACCCCTTAATAATGCAAGCATGGTGCTTTTACCTGACCCTGACGTACCCATAAAAGCTATCTTTTGCGATCTTTTTAATTTGATATTTACATTTTCTAAATGAAGTCTCGCTTGTCCTTTGTTATGATTGAATGAAACGTTTTTTAAAGATAATTCTTGCCAATTTTGAGGAAGATTATCTGTGCTTTCTACTTTAACTTTATCAAACTCTTCATCAATAGATTTTGCATTCTCTATACTAGCGCTATATCTCACAATATCCCCATATAATGATGCAAATCTATAAAATGTTTGACCAACTTGAGATAAGTATCCATATAATATGTAAAGTGTTCCTATTTTTATTAGACCCGCAGTATTATAGTCCGTATAAGCTTTAAGGCTTAAGACTATTACAATCATTATAGTAATGGATATACTTGCTCCCCACCATTTTAGGGCTTAACCCATAATAAAATGCCATGTTTTATAAACTATTGATTCTATG
>CAYSGT010000034.1:6476-9855 GCA_964430805.1 Candidatus Woesearchaeota archaeon | reverse complement strand
CATGGAACAATCCCTGCACGAGTAGCAAGTGGAGGCAATAGTGCTCCAGCATCCGGCGGAATGGTTGGAGGCTGTTAAACCCAAAATAACTTTTATTTTTACTTTTTAAATTTTAAATAGACTGGAGAAAAAACATGAAAAAAATGAACACAAAAAACGAAATAACTAAGAAAAAAAGCATAGCTTACAAAGTGATTGGAATATTTATTATATCCCTAGCAAGCTTAATTACAATAACCCCAGGTGTAATGGCTCATTGTCCTTTATGCACTGCAGCAACTATTATAGGCGTAGGCGTAACAAGATCTTTAGGATGGGACGACTCTATCGTAGGCATTTTTGTCGGAGCAATGATCTTATCTTCAGCATTATGGCTCAACAACGCCCTTAAAAAAAGAAATGTAGGCGGTAGTCCTTTCCTAAGAGTAAGCAGCATCACTCTGGCAACATTTGTCCTTACCATATTAAGCTTCTATTTTGCAGGACTATTTGGCCCTGCAAATACATATAGAATATTTGGTATGGAAAAGATAATTTTTGGTACTTTCTCAGGGGCAATAGTTTCTTTTACAGCCTTCTTCATAAGCAATAAAGTAAAGAAAAAGAATAACGGAAAAGTCTTATTCAACTATCAGACAATGGTGCTTACCTTTGCAGTATTATTGCTAAATGCTTTACTATTTTGGAGAGTGTTCCAATGAAAGTAACTAATTTCATAAAATCCTTTCAAAAAGTTAAAGAAAAAAACGAATTAGATATTTCAAAAGATCAAGATTTAAGCATAGGTTTAATGAATCTTGTTAGCTTAGAAGAACATTCGTTTTTTAGTTATGCAAAAACGCAGGATGATAAGTTTTTAGGAGTCCTAGATACGGTGCGTGAACTAAGAAAAAAACTTCTTGCAAAAATTGTCAAAAAGAGCGATGGTAGCGAAACATGGTGTATGAGCAAACATCTTCTTGCTTCAAGTATGAGGTTGTATGAAGTAGCAAATCGCCTATTTCATGAAGGCAATGAAAAAGAAGCGAAGGAAATGTACAATGATTCTGCAGAATTATACGGGTTATTTTGGAAATTAAATTCTTCGGATAATTTACATTCTGAGACTTCCATCAAACCTTCAATTTTCTATAGTCCGACTGAAAAGAAAGGAATTTTCTCTTCAATCAAAAAATTATTGGAGTGCTGTAAAGAATGAAGCATCATCATTACAATTATATTTGGATAGGAATCTTCGCACTTTCCATACTTGGAGCGTTATTCTTAGTTAAAACAGCCTATGCGAATCCATTAGACCTGCCAGACTATGCATTTACTAAACCTCTGATAAAAGAAGCATATTCTTTTGCTAAATTAGAAGGAGATAAGTTGACAGGACTACCATGTAACTGCGGCTGCATGAGCGATGCAGCAAATCATGGAGGAAGATTGCATTCAAGAGGGTTGATAGATTGTTTTATGCAAGGAGATATATCCAATGGCGGAAAATGGGACAGCCATGCAAGCGAATGCGGTTTATGCTATGAAGATGCACTTTATGCAAAAAACCTCTATGAAGAAGGAAAAACAAAAGACGAAATCAAATCAGCGTTAGGAACAAAATATGCAACCCAAATAATAAGCACAAATACAGTATATGGAGAAATGAGCTAATGGAAATCAATGGAAAAGCGCCAGCATACGGGATATTATCTGGACTAGGAATACTAATTTTTTATCTTTCTATATTAACCGTATTTCAAAGTTACGGATTTGCAATATATGAATTTAAAAGACTGTGGGTCTGGCTTGTGCCTTTAGCAATAGGATTCGGAACACAAGTAGGATTATATTCATCTATAAAATATGATTCAACGATAAAAACAGGCGTTTCTACCTCTGGAACAATTTCCGGAGGTTCAATGTTAGCTTGTTGCAGTCATTATCTGTTAACTATGATTCCTATAATGGGAATAACGGGCTTAAGCACATTAACCCTATTTTTGATGACTTACCAGAAGGCGTTTTTCTCCATAGGGCTCGCTTCAAGCGCCATGGGAATTGCATTAATGATACGCCATAAAATAAAAATGAAAAGAGGACCATGCCATGGAAATTAAAGGTAAAACAATAGTCTACAGCATTTTAATTTTGTTCATTTTATTCCTTTTATCAGTAAGTTTAGGAATAATAAATTTAAAGTCAGATAAATCACCACAATCAGCAATAGGCGAAATAAATCAAGATATTCCTGAAAAATGTCAGGTTCCATCAGGACAAGACATAGAATCCTGGAAAGAGCATTTAGGCCACCACGCAGAAACTAAAGACTGTCTAAAATATTTTAAATAAAATATGAAAAAAATTGAACTTTTGGTTAAAAACATCTATTGTAGTGATTGCTCTAAGTCAATAGAACTAGAACTAAAGAAAAACGGGGTAAAAAATATACATATTCAATTAAATAGCACAGATATCCAAAAAATACTTCTACAATATAATCAATGCACAAAAAAAAGAGATATCCTTAGCTTACTGGAAAAAAGAGGAATTGAATTAATATCAATTAAAAGACAATGAAAATAAATAATCACCAAAATGAAAAGTATGTCCTTCACAATAGCCACATGCTTAAGATGGCTCTTGCATGCATAATTCCATTATTACTTATAATTTTACTTCCATTATTTGGGTTTCCAAAAGGATTTTCAAGTAGCCTGGCTATAGGCCTCATGATCTTGTTACACTTTTGGATGATAAAAGGCCATTTAGGGCATAGCGGCCATTAATTATCTAGGCTAAAACTTGTTGTATCTAAAATACCGCATATCTATAAATAAATTTTTACCCATCCCTCATCATGAAAGGACAAAATTCATCTTCTGTTAAGCCTCGGGGTAATTCAAGTGCAAATAATTTTGGAAAACAACCAAATAAACCAAAACATAATCAGGAAGCTTTAGTTGATGACAATGATGACAACTATGACCCCGATGCAGGTTATCTAAGCCCTCAAACAGGAGAAGGTTTGGAGGATAAAAATGAAATCACCGGCATGGGAAACTCAAAATTCAAGCCGAGAAAAGGTAAGATCAGTTAAAAAAATGGCATCTACATTCATGGTAACTAAAAATAGGGTAGGTTACAAGAAAAAGCAAATCCCCAAAAAGAAGAAAAGAGCCACTCGTAAGGCTGTAAAGATTGCTCCAGCAGGGATAGTGCCAGAATGGAATTAGATAAACCCTAAGATTACAAGTCTACTAGCGCCTTGAATCCGCCGTAAGCCATTCTTTTCATATCAAACGGCATTGGTTTGTCTTTAAAGTTTTCTGGACTCATTTCTGGATCATTATGAACTTTTTTGATTACCTGATTTCTGTGAGCTTTTGATTTGTATACA
>CAYSGT010000034.1:0-6466 GCA_964430805.1 Candidatus Woesearchaeota archaeon | reverse complement strand
AAAGGCATCTTCTTCCGATCTTCTTCATTATAATTTTTATTGAAATATTTCATTACCTTAGCATTCACCGTATCGCGGCGAGCCTTTGATTTATGAATTATAAATGAAAACCAAACAGTCTCTCCTTTTTTTAGTCTAGTCATCTTTGGAAAAGTAAGTTTTACCATTTTTGGATGCAAGTCATCCCCCATACATTCAAAGTATTCTAAAGCTCCGTATTTCTTCCATATTTTTCCAGCGTCACTAGCCATTTTCTTATATTCTTCTAGCTTTTTCTTAGGCACGACAAGAACAAATCCATCAACATATCTCATAAAAAACTATATTCGAATTAATATTTAAATTCTTGTAGTAAAAATTAATCAAATCTGTCCAGTCTGAGTAAACTTTCGCATTGCCTGCTCTAAAACTACTTGTGGAGCAAAGCCTTTGCGGCTGCAAGCCTTCATAAAATCATCAAAAGTGTTTTGGTCTACCATGAAGTCAAGTTTTCTCTTCTTTGCGCCTGGTGGTGTTGCTGCCATGTCAAATAAATAAGTAATCAGGCGTTTATAAACGTTCTTTTAGGCCAAATAATCATTAGTCTCAAAATCACTTATTCAATAAGAAATAACGAGCCTTTTCAAGAAATGGTTTGCAAGCATCATGTAAATTTTCTAAAGATTCCAATTCCATCGAACCCAAGATTGGTAAAAGTTCCCACAGGCAGTCCTCCGACATGAATTCCTCTTAGCCCGGTAAAATCTTCAAATAATTCAACAACTTCTCCAAACCTTCATTTTCTATGTTCCCAAGTTAGTCTTGCAGCATTATAAAGAATTTTTGAGACATCATCTCCAAGTTCAACATCTACTCCTGTAGATTTATAGTTCATTATGCTGCCTCTAACCTTAATCCTTGTGGAATTGGTTTATCGTCAAAGTGAATATTTCCTTTTTCGTCTTTAGAATATCTTCCATCAGCAATATATTCTAGAGTTCTTGGGAATATTACCCAATCTCCCACTCTCTTTAAATTATCTTGATGAGCATCTACCACAGCCTTAACTTGATCTTTGTTTTCTCTATCAAATCCTTTTGGCAATTGTACTGCCGTTGGATAAGAAACCATTAATATTTTTCCATAGTCTACCTCTCGTTCAATTAAGTGGGTTGTTGATCTCAATTGCGTTTCACCGGCAAGTATTGCGTCCCTAACAGCATTAGCGCCTGTGTATTTTCTTTTTTGCCCAGTCATAATGGATAAATCTGCAGGATGAACATTTACACCTAAGAATGCGTTAATTAAGGGATGTGTAGCAATTGCCATATAACCAGCATAAGCAGCTACATCAACATCAAATGGTTTTAAAGCTTCTACAGTTCTAGCGTCGAATTCAGCTCTCACGCTCAAATCATTTTTAGGTCTTCCTCTCTCAGCATGAAATCTAGCCATATCGCTCTCTATAACGGGAATCCCATATTCACCACCAATTTTTTGTGCATTACTAGTAAGATCATTTGAAAAAATAACAACAACTTGATAAGGAGATCGACAATCTCGCGCCTCTAATCTTCCCTGATTTTCTATAATTTTTCTTAAGTTGCTTCCAGACCCAGACATAAACCCAGCTACTCTCATTCTGCCACTTTTAGGATGATATAATTCTCTTAATGCCATGTTATTTTAGAGCCTTACTGGCAATATCTTTTCTGTAGTGAAATCCGCCAGGAATATTTATTTTAGAAGCACCTTCATAAGCTAGTCTTTGCGCATCAGCGATTCCGTTTGGAGAATATCCTGTAACACCTAAAACTCTTCCACCAGATGTTACAATTCTTCCATTGTCTAGTCGTCTTGTTCCAGCGTGAAATACCTTGACACCATTAACTCTATTTGCATCTTCCAAACCCTCTATCACTAACCCTTTTTTGTATTCCTCTGGATAACCTTGAGAGGCCAGTACAACACAACATGCAGCTCCTGGATTAAATTCAACTTCAGTTTGATCAAGTTTTCCATCAAGACTGCAAGAAAGAAGACCATATAAATCACTTTTTAACATTGTCATTGCAGGTTGGCATTCAGGATCCCCAAATCTTATATTAAATTCTATGACTTTTGGACCCTCTTGAGTCATCATTAGCCCTGCGTATAAAAATCCCCTATATTCATTACCCTGTTCTCTCATTCTTTGAACAAGAGGGGTCATTATATTATCAGCTACTCCTCTTACAATTTCTCTAGAAGCAACAGGTGCTGGCCCATAAGCCCCCATTCCACCAGTATTTGGACCCTTATCTCCGTCAAGAAGAGGTTTATGATCTTGTAAAGATATCTCTAATGGTAAAACTCTTTTCCCATCCGAAATTCCAAAAACAGAAAACTCCTGTCCAAATAACCTTTGAGCAATTAAAACATCAGAACCATATTTTCCTGCATGACTTTGTATTTCTGCTAAGGCCTGCTCCCTAGAGTCACATACAGTAACTCCTTTTCCACCAGTAAGGCCACGTGCCTTTATTACAATTCCTTTATTAGTATCCATTCTATTGATTGCATCTATTGCATCTATTGTCGAATAACATCTAGTAGATTTTGCTTGCGGAATTCCTGCTTGAAGCATCAACCCAAAAGAAAAGAATTTATCTGATTCTAATAATGAGGCTTTTTGGCTCGGGCCAAAAATTCTATCGTAGCCCTTAGAATGAAAATAATCTACAATTCCATCTGCTAAAGGTGCTTCAGGACCAACGACAACCATATCTACATCTTCAGCATCGACGAAATCAAGCAAGTCAGAAAATTTATCTTTTTTTGATCCATCAATATTAACATTTCCTCCAATTCCCTCTCTAAGGGTGCCTGCATTTCCAGGAGAGTAAATAACTTCAGAAACTTCAGGGCTTTGCGCCATTTTCCAACCTAAAGCATGCTCTCTTCCGCCTGATCCAACTATTAAAACCTTTTTCATGTTATTCAAAATACTTTACCCCATTCTTAAAAAGTTGTATACCGCGGCCTTGCGTTGATAGAGGCATTCTATCTCTTTTTCTTACTTGTGCCATAGTATCAGGAATTATTTGTACAACTTCTATTCTGTGGCTCATTTAAAGGATTAAAATGCTTGATTAAAATACCTTTCCGAAATATTTTTGTCCAAATGGAGTAGGTACTTTAGTATGGTTATTTTCCACAAATTCTATAGTCGAATTAAGACACCACTCCTTTTATAATAAACTAGTGCTTGAAGGTTTACAAGGAGGTAAAACTTCATGGTCTTAAAAACTGTTCGTGCGCGTGGCGGAAGCTGGGCGTTTCTAATAGGAGTAATTCTTGCAGTGATCTTCGGAGCATTCGGCTCTCTAGACACATGGGTGCTTTGGGTGCTCGTAATTGCAGGTATTATTGTAGGGTTAATGAACATCGCTGATGAAGAGGTAAGCCCCTTCTTGATGTCAAGCATAGCCCTAATTATTGCGTCCGCTTTTGGAGGCTCTGTTCTTGATGCACTTCCACTGCTTGGAGGAATCTTGAATGCCCTATTAGTATTATTCGTGCCAGCAACAATTATCGTAGCTATAAAGCACGTTTTTAGCTTCGCGCATCAATAATGCGTTAAAAAACAAAATTTATTTTTTATTTTTATTTCAGTTTTTATAATTATCTTTATTAAGATTAATTTTTGTCTATTTTAAACATCCAGACAAAAGTATCTCAATTTCCTTCTAATCTAGAACTTAAACCAGCCACAACCGCTACAAATTCTCGATTGGCTGCGTAATAATCGCTGTTATCTCGCCCCATTGTTCCAAAAGGATGATCTCCTACAATTCTCTGAACTTTAAATCTTAATTCCTTAGCATTCACTGTGCCATGGTAGACTTTGCCAGGTCCCTGCACAAGAACTGCTCCATTTGGGCTGGTGACTGAATCATAAACAATAAAATCTGAACTAATTCCTCTTTTACGTGGAATTTCAATTACAGGAACCCCTCTGGTTAAATCCTGTTCACTAGGTTTCATAAGTTGTTTGTCTACGGGTATGGCTCCTTTCTCTTGCAAAAGTTCTAATATTGATTGAGGCATAATTCTATCTTTTGTATTGCCTATTTAAATGTTTTTATTAGTGCCTCTTTTTAGTTACATAAAAAACGCCAGAATCAAAACCAAAGTGATAAAAATATATAATTATGTGACTACAACCGCTTGAAAGTGTGGTCATATCAATGCCTATTCTTATGAACCGCCAGATATCTTCTTATAAAATATGAAACAAATCCTTCCTCTCCTTTTTGCAATGCCCTGTAATAAGATTTTCTTTTCTTATATTCAATTATAAGCATAGGATATCCTTCATGCCAGAGAATCTGATTCATAAGCAGCCTACCTATTCTTCCATTTCCGTCTCCAAAAGGGTGAATTTTCTCAAATTGGTAGTGCGCTCTTGCTGAAAGCTCTACAGGATTCATCTTTTTATTATTTCTAATAAAACTAACGAGTTCATTCATCATCTTTTTAACTTCCTGCCAATCTGGCGCAAGATAAGGACCAACTCTTACAAGGTAATCTCTAAACTTTCCAGCAATATCCGATTTTGTTATTCCAAATATTTCATTGTGCCATTGTAGTAATAATTCTTTTGTTATATCTTCTTTTTTATGAAGCATTTTTATAAATATTTCACTATGTGCTTCTGTTTCTCGAACATCTCTCAGGGACTTGTTCGGAGATATTTTATCATGAATTATTCCTCTTGTCTCTTCTAGCGTAATTGTAGAACCCTCAATTGCATTAGTGTTATATGTGAATGCAATAGAAATTTCTTCTAGTTCTTTCTTTCTAGCGCTCTCGGGAATTCTTTTCCATTCTGCTTGAAAACTATCTTTTATAGCTTTTAATTTTTTGTTCAGGTTAAGTTTAATATCTTTTTTAAAAATATTCTCAATTTCTTCAATATTTTGAGGGATTTCTGAACCTAGATATTTTTCTTTTGTAAGTACTTTATTCCCTTTTCTGAATGAGTGCTTTAAGTAGAAATATCTTTGGTCTCCTTTTTTCTTGCTTACTATCCTCATAATATAAGTGTACCTACAAAGTATTTAAATATTGCTATTTTCAATAAAATGTAGGTATAACGCCCAAACCAGGAATCGAACCTGGGTATCCTTTCGGAAATAGGTTTTCCAAACCTACGCAATGCCATTATGCGATTTGGGCCTTGTTATTCTCTGGAATAAATGTCTTTTAAATCTGTCTAAAATTATTTTGTAATTGCCTTGCGGTATATTCCTGCTTTGGAGTCATAAACAAACCCCTCTCTTTTGGCGCTGACGTCATAAATTAAATGGCTGTGGTTCTCTCCTTTGGAGACTTCCCAGTATAGATTTCTTGATTTTGGCAGAACCCATACTTGAGGAATATGGTGTATCTGGGCCCATTGAACTGCCACATTTATTAATGCGCGCGGCCAATAAAATGAAGTTAGCTCCAATTTCCCTAATGCTCCCTGTACCTGTTCTATGAATACAGACCTATCAGCAGCTTCGAATCCTAAAGTGCAAAGAACTCTATCATCAAGGGAGAGTGTAAACTGCCTGCTAACATCCCTAAATATCCATGCAGTGCCGGATTTTGTGCAGTCTTTAGGGGGGTTATCACCAAATACCCCAAGCCCGTAATTGGACAAGATTCTCCAATTCCCTTCAGGAAGCCTCCTATCTTTCTTAGCATATTTTCTTACTAATTCGCCAGCATCCACGAAATCAGCTGGCGTGCAATCAGTCATGTTGTGTGTGCGCGTAAACTTTGCTAAATCTTTGGATAACCTAAATGTTCTCAAGGGATTGTTTAATCCTCCATGCATTTGCCTTGCATCTTCAAAGTTTGTTCGCCGGTTACGAGTGTAGGCTTTCACTGAAAATGGCTCATTCTCCGTGTCTGAGTCTTTCTCAGAAAATTGAACTTCCATAGAACTGCAGAAAATGAACTTTATTTAAACATGATGTTTTGAAGAACACCGTGAAAAACACATTAAACTCTATTTTCAGCTCTTTGACGATATATTGGTTCAAGAACATCAAGTATGGCTTTAGCAACTTCATCTGGTGAAAGATTAGCGTTAATCTTTACAACTCTTCCAAGTAATTTAGAAATAGGGGATCCTTCCTCTAGTGCTTGAGCATATACTAATTCGTGCTGTTGCACCACTTTTTTTATAAATTCGGGCTGTTCAAATTTCTCTATTTGCTGGCCTCTTTTAGCAATTCTTCTAAGAGCTTCTTCAGACTCCAATGCTAAATAAAAAATGATATCCGGAGCCCCAATATTAGCATCAACGTGAGCAGCAACTAATTCATTAATTGGCAGACCTTGAACAGATTGATATACTAAAGTAGAAATAGAATATCGGTCACATAAAACAACTCTTTTTTTCACTAAATCTGGCTTTATTTCCTCATGATAATGTTGTTTTCTATCCTCTACA
>CAYSGT010000033.1:6530-10164 GCA_964430805.1 Candidatus Woesearchaeota archaeon | reverse complement strand
ATTAAATATGGGTGTTTTTCATGATAAACTACTTGCCTGCCGCTCTATTTACCATTGTTAAATACAAACTCAAATAAAGGGTTTGATAAAGGGTGCTCTTGAGGAGTAATTCCTACCTCTCTTAGTCTACGTTGTCCTGCTTCAATATAGGCCTCTCCTGAGTCTATTGCTGACTCTACTTGTCATCCCTACAGACATATGTCGTGAGGGAACCGAAAATTAGTTTGCTGATGATTTCCTGCAGACTGAATGAAAAAAGAGGAGATTAGAAAAGAATTTTTCAAGTTAAAAAACAAAGGAAATTCTTATGCTGTTTGCATAATAATTCTGAAAGCACAGTTTGGGTTTGAAGTAAGTGAAAGAACATTACAAAGATGGATTAAAAGATTAGACTCGGAAGAATGGGACTTGAAAGATAAATCTACCAAACCTAAAATAATTCATAGAAAAATAACTGCCGAAATCGAGTCAGAAGTTATTAGGCTAAGAAAGAAAACTGGATGGGGAGACAATAAAATTTCTTTGGCATATCCTAAGTTATCACATGCTTCTGTTTACAGAATTCTAAAGAAAAACAATTTGCCTAAGGCAAATTATGAAAGAAGAAAAAGAATAAAATACATTCGCTGGCAGAGAGAACATCCTAACTCTCTTTGGCAGATGGATACTTCAGATCAGAAAGTGAAAGACAAGTATTCTTTTGGAGTAATTGATGATTGTTCAAGAAATTGTGTTGGACTATTTGCTTCAAACACAATTTCTACAGCAATTATTACTCACTGGTTGGATAAGATAATTTCTGTGCATGGAAAGCCAAGAGAAATCTTATCTGATAATGGTTCTGTGTTTGGCTTGCGAAGCAAACACAGTAAGTTCGATAGATGGTGCAACAGAAGAGGTATCAAACACATCCGCACAAAGATTCACAGTCCAACAACTACTGGTAAGATTGAAAGGTTCTTCCAGACTCTGGCTAATGAATTACCTTTCTGCAATGAGGATTTAGAGCTATTTCGCATGCGTTACAATCACTTCAGACCACATACTAGTCTGCAGGGTAAAGTGCCTGCAGACGTTTATTTTGCATTCGAGAAGCTATTTTGAGAGGGGGTGACAAATGTCATGAGGGAGCACAATTGCTGACTCTACTCCTAAATTAAATAGGCCCGGATATCTTTTTTTGTCTATTGCTCTTTGGCTGACATGCAACCTTTTATCTGTAGGATGCTCTATAATGACAACTACTCTTAAATTACCCATATTCTAAATTTTTTATATTGGTTTTTATACTTTGTTATTTGAAAGTTCATTATACTTATCCTTAAAAACTATTCATTACCCTAAAATATTCTAAGAGGTAAAGATGACGATAATAATAGATGAATCTTTTTCAGATGATGACTCTCTCATTTTGGAGAAAGTTGAGCAGAAGAAGTTCGACAGCTTTGATGCTGCTAAGCTTAAGTTTGATGCAATTACGCTTGAAAAGAATACTGAACTCAATGGACTTGTTTCTTATGACTTAATTAAAGATAATCTAACCTATAAATTACCTCATCAGACAGAAGGGGCTTTACATATATTAAAAGAAATGAATGGGTCTGCTTTGCTTGCTGATGAAGTTGGGCTTGGAAAAACAATTACCACTGGGATGGTAATTAAAGAGTGCCTTGTCCGAGGTTTTGTTTCAAAGGTTTTGATTTTGACTCCTCCTTCTCTTGTTGACCAATGGGTTGCTGAATTAGATGAGAAATTTAATATTAAATTTAATATTATTGAATCTGAAAATGATTGGGAAGGGAATGATTTAATTATTGCTTCAATTGACAAGGTAAAAATATTTGATAAAGAACAAGGCAGATTTAGGCATTCTCGCGCCCATGAAATTGCATGGGATATGCTTATAGTTGACGAAGCGCATAAACTAAAGCAAAGAAATACTACTAGATGGAAATTTGTTGATAGAATGCAGAAAAAAAGGTTTTTGCTGCTTACTGCCACGCCATTTCAGAATGATTTAATTGAACTTTACAATTTGTTGCATTTGTTGAGACGAGGGCACTTAGGCACGATTCAAGAATTTAGAGAGAAGTTCTTGTTTAGAGGGAATAAGCGTCGTCCTTTGAATCCGCTAGAACTCCGAAGAAGACTTCAAGAAGTAATGCTTAGACGCAGACGTGAAGAAACAGGAATAGAATATAAGAAAAGAATCCCTAAAATTGAAGTTGTACATTTGACTATGGAAGAAAAGAAGATTTATGACGCTATATGCGACTTATTGAAGACTAAATATTTTGCTGCAAACGGAGATGAATTGCGCGGAAAACTTATAATCTACGCTATACTCCCTAAGGTTACCAGCTCTTCCCGTTCTGCGGTGGAGTCACTGACTAAAATTGCTGAGAGCGACAAATATCATAATGAAACTAGGCAGTTAGCTCAAGAGATTATAGATGCTTACAAGGTTTTGAAAAAAGATTCTAAAATTGAGAAGCTTATTGAAATAGTGGAAAAGGTATTAAAAGAAGACAAAGAAGCTAAAATTTTACTTTACACCAAGCACCCAACTACTTTAAGATATATTGTCGAAAAACTTGCACCTTATAACTTAAAGATTGTCGAGTTCATAGGAGGTTTAAGCAGAGAAGAGAAAACAGAGAAAATTAAGGAGTTTAAGACAAATGCGCAACTTATGATAAGCACTGAAACTGGCGCAGAAGGGCTAAATTTCCAATTTTGCAATATATTGATTAATTACGACTTACCTTGGAACCCGATGTCTGTTGAGCAAAGAATTGGAAGGTTAGATAGAATTGGACAGACTAGAGACATGCAGATCTACAGCCTAGCAACTAAAGGAACAATGGAGGAGCATGTTGTAGACTTAATAATAAATAAAATGTGTTGTATTGGGCTTGTAATAGGGGAATTGCCCACAATATTATTCAACTTGGGGCTTGATAGCGAAGGTAAAGCAGGTTTAAGCAAGATTGAAGAGATGCTCATGGATTCTTTTATTGATTCTAAAAATAACCTGGATGTTTTTGCTAATGATGTTAAAGAGATAAACCGATTAGTTCAAAAAGGAATTGACGAATATAATGAAGCCAAGATTGCAAGTGCAGAGGTATTAGATGGAAAGTAACGATCCACTTAGGTTATTTAGCCTGCAATTTTTCAAAGAACTTGGAGCAAATGTGGTGGACTCTGGGAAAAATATAGAAGTAACAGGGGTTCCTGCTAAATTCCAAAAGTTTTACGGTAAAAATGAGCCTTACAAACTTGTTTTTGATAAAAATCTTTCATCAGAAGGAGAGCTCATCACAAATGAAAGTTACTTGCTTAAGATGATGAGAGCATACCTAGACAATTCTGGAGACTCTGTTTTAGTATCTTTAAACTATAAGTTAAACGTAGATTCTTTAATCAAGGATAATTTTACCCTGCAAAATTGCTCGCTAGTTAAGGCGACAGCCAATTTAGACCAGAACTTTCTGTTCAAATTTACATTCCAGACAACTTACAAATACCTAAACGAAGAGGAAAAATTTGTTAATGAAGTTTATGTTGATAATGGTAATATCATCAATCCAGATTTGGCTTTGTTCACAACGGTTAATTTGAATAAAAAAGA
>CAYSGT010000033.1:2331-6520 GCA_964430805.1 Candidatus Woesearchaeota archaeon | reverse complement strand
AATATTATTAGATGTATATAACCAAGAAATACAAGATATGAGTAAACTAAGAGACTATTATTCTATTGCCAAGGAAAGCATTAAAGATGCAATTAACAGAAGAACAGCAGTTATTGCTTCAATCTTAGAAGATGGAATATCTAAGGAAGTTGCAAGAATAAATTCCTACTATGAACAACATCTAAAAGAAATTGATTTACAAATAGCAAAGATAAACTCCTCTGGACAGAACACCAGATTAAAGGACCCACTTGAGCTCGAGAAACAAAAAGTTCAATTTGCGGACGAAAAAGAGTTGTTTATTAAAAATGAACAGAAGAAACACGCATTGCGCCTGAATACAAAGTTGATTACAACAACAGTTATGCTTTATCCGGTTTATTCTGTAGAAGCTTTCTTTAAGTATGATTCGACTACCCGTCTTGTGATTATTAAATTTGACCCGGTGCATAAAAAACTTACTAATCCAACTTGTGATGTTTGTAAGGTTAGTTTATCAGAGCTAATATTATGCAATGGAAATCATCTTATTTGCAGGAAATGTGGCTCTAAATGCGAGGATTGCGGAAAGATTTCATGTGAAACTTGCCTAAAACAAAAATGCTCTGTAACAAAAAGGCCGATTTGCAAACAATGCGGGAAAGTTTGTGTTAAATGCAAGGCCTATAAGAATAAGAGATTTATGATTGCCGATTCAATAGGGAAGAGCTTTATTTGTAGAAATTGTAATTAATAAAATATATTCCATTTTACCTATTTATTTAAATATTAATTAATTCTAATTATTTTATGCAAGGTAATAATCGTCATGAAGATGTTGCTTATCATCTTTATCATGGCGGATTAGCTGGCAAAGTCTTTGTAGATCCAATAGGGGATCAACCTTATGTTTTTCTTGGAGCTCCAACTCAAGACTTGAGTATTAGAATACAATATGTTTCTAAAAGAAGAGCTTTAAGTAATGAACCACGCGTGGTTAATTTGGAAAGACATCTTGCTCACCTAAAGTATAATCCAAATTCAGTAAGTGCTGATACTCCACCTATACGCGTTTTAGATGAAGAGTTTTTAAGACAAGTTAGACTTATAGGCGTCGGGGATTAGAAATCCTTCTTGTTTGTATTTTAGGAGCTCTTCGCTTATTCTTGGCTTGCCATTGATTAAAGGGTAATAATAGGGAAGTTCTATGGATTCTACATTGCTTATTTTTATTGTGGCCTTGTTTTGAAAGCTCATTTTACTTAATGGGGTGCCATTTATTATCTGTTTTAACGCATAAACTGCATTGTCTGTACTGAATTGCTTTTTACCCATGTTTCTGACTATTGTGTTTTTCATTTTAGAGGTTAATTCTACCTTTGTTCTCTTTTTTGGAGGATAATCCCCTAAAATGCCTCCAATAATAAAATATTTGATTTCTTTTGCTTCTTTTGGAGTTAAAGTCTTTGGAGCATCGGGATCCAGGATGCAGGCCTTATCTAAATTCAGGTTAATTACAGATTCCTTTGAGACTTTAGCCAGGCTCTCTAGTTCTTTGCTTTTTTTATGAATGTTTGTGAACCACAAGTTCTTTTTTGGGATCAATTTTGATATGCTTTTATATTCTATCAGGCACCAAGGCCAAACTTTAGGCTCAAGATGCTCTATGATTACTATTTGTTTCATAAGCTCTTTCGGTAAAGTTTATATATAAAGTTTATATGTTATGGTAAAGAGCATGGCTGAAGAAGACGTAATTTTAAAGGAAAAAGTGAAGTATGCGGGTTATGGAGACCTCAAAAAGATTTATTCTTATGCTTATGACTGGCTCAAACAGGAAGATTATAAAGTTGTAGAAGAGCAATACAACGAGAAAGTAAAGGGCAACACTAAAGAATTAGAGATTATATGGAAAGCTACTAAAGAAATAACGGACTACTTTAGAATAAAAATAGACTTTAAGTGGAAAATTTATGGGATGGAAGACGTTGAAGTTGAAATTGACGGAAAGAAGAAGAAAATGAACAAGTTTGGAGAGTTAGGCATCGAAATGAAAGGGATGTTGGTTAAAGACTACTATAGCCACTGGAATAGGTCAACAACAGCCAAGTTTTTTAAGGAGATATATGACAAATATGTTATTCCTGGCAGAACAAAAGAGCTGAGAGATAGAGTTGAGAAAGATGTCCAGGACTTTAAGGAAGAAATGAAAGCTTTGTTAGAATTAACTGGAAAGAAATAACACTTTAGTTTTAGAGCCTATAGCGACATAATCTTTAAATAGAAAAAGCCACGGAGGTTATGATGAGCTACAAATTTTTGGTTTTGGTTGCACTTTTATTCCTGATTCCATTAGTAAACGCAGCTGATCTTGATGTTAAGGTAATCGAAAAAAACGATATTATAATTACTGAACTTGGCACGCCTAACGCAACATTTAAGCTACAAATTACAAATAACGAAAGTGTTGCCGATGAATTTCAGATTTATTCTTTAGTTAGTGTTGGTATGCATCCCAAGGAATTCTTTAGAATAGGCTCTGGAGAAACAATAACCTTAGATATTACCGCAGTGCCATTTAAAGAGATCTTGCAAGACAAAAGGGGAATTTATGCTTTTGAGTATCAAATCAAGGGAAAGAATACTGGCTTTTTCAAGGGAACTCTGGCAGTTAGAATATATGACGTAAAAGATGCTGTTTCTGTTCTGCTGGAGAACATCCCATTAAATGCGACTCATACACAAATTAAAATAACTAATAAAGAAGATATTAATTTAGATAACTTAAAGATTACAGCCAAGTCCAAGTTTTTTGAATTCTCCAAGACTTTTGATTTAGATAGAAAGAAAACAGAAGTTATAGAGGTTCCAATAGTTCTTGAGAATAAAGTAGAAGCAGGAGAATATGAAGTTGAAATTGGATATGAACTTAATAATAAAAAATCCTCTGATACTTTTATTATCCAGTACTTAGAAGCAAGCGGAATTTCTGTAACTGAGCATACTGAAGGATTTATCATTAAGAAGACCAATATAACTAAAACAAATGAAGGAAATGTTTTAGCTTTAGCAGTTATTGAAGTACGGAAAAATATTTTGACAAGACTATTCACCATATATTCAGATCGACCAGCTACAAGCGAACGTAGAGGTATTTTTGTCGATTATTCCTGGGAGAAAGAGATAGGGGTTGGCGAGGCTTACAGTTTATTTGTAACGACTAATTACACCTTCCCCTTCATAATCATTCTATTAGTTGTAGTTGTTGGATTATTTGTAAGCTTTTTAGCTACAGGCAGACTAACTGTTCGCAAAAGTGTTTCTTTAGTAAGAACAAAAGGGGGAGAATTTGCGCTTAAAGTTAACTTAAGAATTAAAGCAAGAAGTAACCTAAAGGATATTGTTGTTTCTGATAGAATACCAGGACACGCCAAATTGTTTAATAAATTTGGCATTCCTCCACATAGAATTGATGAGCATTCCCGTAAGATTGAATGGGACATCAATCAATTGAATGCCGGAGAGGAACGCATGTTTTCATATATCATTTATTCAAAGATAAATATTGTAGGCAGTTTTGAATTGCCTGCAGCAAGCGTATCTTTTGTGCATGATGATAAACACGAACATGTAATGTCTAATAGAACCCATTTTGCTGCTGAGACGACTGAAAACTGAGGAAAGCAAAAAGCACAACAACAAACTTTCTCATAAAAAAACAAAAAATCGCTTATTATAAATATTTATGCTGAAAAAAGAGATTAAGAGCGTTTTGACCCTAGTTTTTTAATTCCTCTGTCTAAATCCCTTCTATCCTGATATAATTCTCTTAACTTTCTCCTCTTTTCCTTTTCTCTAGCTTTTTTTTCAACTGATTTTGCATTCATTCTAACCAAAAAAGCTTCTGTTAATTTTCCATCTAATGATTTGTGTACAAAACGAGGAACAGGGCATAACTCGCCATGTTCACTTCCTGAATGTACATAGCGGAAGTAAATCTTACATCCTTCAAATACTTCTCCATCGGGCGTTTTGATATCATAACGACTATCAAAATCAATACGTTCGTAATTTCTACAGTTTTTATTTCCCTTTACTAGAATCATTCTGTCTGAAGATTCACCGTCAACTATTGTCAATGCCTTATAAAGGGCTCTTCTATCTTTCATGTCAAAAACATTATATTTGAGTATTTAAACTTTTTTATATG
>CAYSGT010000033.1:0-2321 GCA_964430805.1 Candidatus Woesearchaeota archaeon | reverse complement strand
TAATTTATGTTAAATTTTGTAAACTCTTAGTGATGGTTCTCCGGTACTAGTCTGTTCATACCAGAATAATTGAGAGTTATCATTATCATCGAAATGTTGCCACTTCCATATATGTAACCACTATTAAGTTAATTATATTAGAAAACCATAGATGTTTTCTCTAGCTCCAAAATCACCAACATAAAACTCAGTTATGCCAGTTTTTATTAAGATTATAAAACAATCCTGGGTGATGCGCGAGGATACCTTGCAATAATTGCATTAACTTTTTCCTCAAGCTCCAGATTATGCCCATGTAAATTTAAAATAAGATGACTCATCTGAGAATTGTCATCTGTAACTAATGGAGCAGCACGCGCTTCATGTGCATAACCAGTCCACCTCCCAATAAGCTCAACAACTGCAAGAGAACTAGCCCTAGTATTATATACCTCCCAACAATAACTTCCGATTGGACCTCCTCTTGAAAAGACAAGACCGCCATGACAACCCGTAGGGAACGAAACTCCACTTCTTTCAGCAACCTCCATAAAAAAATCTCCAGAGCTTTGAACAGGCGCTCCAACTAAAACATCCTTTCTCAAATCAGAATATATCCGCTTTATTTTATCAGAATCATTATAACCCTTATGAACATCATCTATGAACCAAACTCTAGACTTCTTCATAAAAATTTATAATTATCTCATTTATAAACCCTTTTAAAGCACAAAAAACCCATAATACCATGACATCAGACCCTAAAATCCGTCAGCCAATCATCACTGTAGCAGGGCATGTAGACCATGGAAAAACTACTTTGTTAGACTGTTTCAGAGGCACGTCAGTGCAAGAAAAAGAAGCAGGAGGAATTACTCAAAAAATATCCTTCACTAAATACCCCTTTGACCAAATAAAGAAAATGTGCCCAATATTAGAAAAAGGGCACATTGACCTTAAAATCCCCGGTTTTCTATTCATAGACACTCCAGGTCACGCAGCATTCACAAATCTAAGGCAAAGAGGAGGTTCATTAGCAGATATAGTAATTTTAGTAGTAGATATTAAAGAAGGGATACAGCCGCAAACAGCAGAAGTAATATCAATTCTAAAATCCAACAAAACACCTTTTGTAATAGCTTTCAATAAAGTAGACAAATTATCGGGATGGGTTAAAAAGGAATCAATAAAGAATTCAGTCGAATCTTTACCAACTAGAACAAAAGATGAATTTGAAATATCTTTAGGAACATTTCAAAGTTCGCTCCAAGACCATGGATTTAACAGTGAACTGTTTTACAATGTAGGCGACTTTACTAAAGAAATAGCAATAGTTCCTTGTTCAGCAAGAACAAAAGAAGGAATCCCTGAAATTCTTTTCGTTCTATGCGGGCTATCTCAAAAGTTTCTTACTGAAAGACTAAAGCTATCTGAAGAAGCTAAAGGAATTTTATTAGAAGTAAAAAAAGAACGTTCAATGGAAACAGCAGAAGCAATACTTTATGACGGCTCTCTAAAAGAAGGAGACCAAATAGGGATAGCAACATTAAGCGGAGAAATGATAATCACCAAAATACGCTCATTGGAAGAAGTCATGCCGCTAAGCAATAAATTCAAATCCGTAAAAGAAGTTTTCGCAACAACAGGAATAAGAATGCAATTAACAAATAAAGAAGATATCTTGTCAGGAATGCCATTCCAAAAAATAAACAAAAATGAAAGAGAAATAAAAGAAAAATTTGCAAAAGAGTTTAAAGATACATTAAAAATAGACAAAGAAGGAATAATCGTAAAAGCAGACTCTTTAGGAAGTTTAGAAGCGCTCTTAACTCTATTAAAACAAGCAAACATCCCTGTAGTAAAAGCGGGAATAGGTCAAATTAGTAAAGGAGACATAGGCGCAGCAAAAGCCAACTTAGAGCTAAATCCATTAAACGCAGTAATTCTAGGTTTCAATGTAGAAATAGAAACAGATCTAAAATCTGAAGACGTAAAAGTAATAACAAATAAAGTAGTATATAAATTAATTGAAGACGTTCAATTGTGGAGAACTGAAAAACAAGCGCAAATAGAGAAAGATAGAATGATGGAACTTTCTCAAATATGTAAGCTAGAAATTTTACATAAATTCCAGTTCAGAAACTCAAATCCGGCAATTTTCGGAATCAGAGTTTTAGCGGGAAATCTAAAAAGAGGAATTCAGCTAATAGATGAAACAGACGAACAAATAGCAAGAGTTAAAACAATAGAAGAAGAAAAAAACTCTGTTGAAGAAGTATCTGAAGGCAAAGAAGTAGCAATATCATTACCAGGAACAAACTTCGAGCGCCAGTTAGCAGATA